>NZ_JBQSXN010000014.1:0-52020 GCF_052378235.1 Psychrobacter sp. AOP3-A1-26 | reverse complement strand
ATAAATACATTCAATATTCCGCACTTATCCTTAGCTTATTATACATAAAGGGTCAGTTGCGAGCGTCCACATAACCTTACTGAAACACTCACTTTAATCGCATCAATCCATATTGCTAGGCGTTGGGTTTGCCGTTACTACTGACAACGCTAGCTAATTATGATTCTCAACTAGCATCTTATTCTTAGTTCATAACATTACAAGCCGTATAACCACTATATGCTACTATATCTAGCTAACGTTGTAAGAGGTTTTATTGCCTTTGATCCTTACCGATCAGTTTACCAATAAAGCTATCTTTATATGCGTAATTATGAATGGATGGTCATCTGTAAAATATAAATAGGGGAGTATAGGTTATGATAGGTAGCCAAAAAGTCATTGATTATTTGAATTTTTTGTTGGGTGGTGAGCTTGCTGCTCGAGATCAATATTTCATTCATTCAGAGATGTATGCTGAGTGGCATTATGGAAAACTATATGATCGCATCAACCACGAAATGGAAGATGAAACCATGCATGCTCAGGCGATTATCCGTCGTATCCTGATGCTGAGCGGTACACCAAAAATGAGCGTCGATGAAATAAAAGTCGGCTCTACTGTTCCTGAAATGCTGCAACTTGACCTTGATCTAGAATATCAAGTACAGCAACATTTAAAGGACGGCATCGCGATTTGTGAAGAAGAGCACGATTACGTCACGCGTGAGATGCTGGTTGAACAGCTAAAAGATACTGAAGAAGATCATGCGCATTGGCTTGAGCAGCAGCTGCGTCTGATTGACATGATTGGTCTACCCAATTATCTACAAAGCCAAATGGCCGAAGTCAGCCCAAATCTTATTTAATATGACAAAACTATGTGGCTTATTACATTATAATAGATAAGGAGAGACATCATGAAAGGGGATAAAGAAGTCATTCGCAGCTTAAACAAAGTGCTTGGACAGTCGCTAATTGCGATTAATCAGTATTTTTTGCATGCGCGCATTGCACGTCATTGGGGATTAGAAGCCCTTAACGAAAGTTTCTATAAACAGTCTATCGCTGAGATGAAATGGTCAGATGATTTGATCGCACGAATCTTGTTACTAGGTGGTTTACCGAATTTACAAGATTATGGCAAGATGTTCATCGCAGAAGACGTGCCTGAGATGATTGACTGTAATCTGCGTTTAGAGAAGCAAAAGTTTGCCATCATTACCGATGCCGTCACGCTATGTGAGACACAGTCCGACTACGTTTCTCGTCAGCTATTGGTCACTTTAAAAGATGGTAATGAAGAGTATGAAGACTGGCTCGAGACGCAAGAAGACTTGATTGAAAGCATTGGCGTAGAGCGCTATATTCAATCGCAAATGAATGATGATGACACGCCTTAATTTTTAATTAATGCAGTGCTCATACTGATTTTATGGGCATTTATATCATCTAAAATGAGTCTTAAAACTTGCCAGCGTGTGATAGGTTTATACCCATTCACCCGCTGGTTTTTTTGTGTTTAAACCCTTTGTTTAAAATTGCATTTACACTTATATTGATACTTACATTTATATAAGCATCAATATAAGCCGCGACCGTCTTCGGGCTTTAATCGCAAAAAATACAATCCTGAAAGTATCGTCAAAATACCCATTATCCAGTACGTGGTCTGAAACGCAGTCAATGTATCCATCTGCAATCGCTCACGTAAGATATTCAGTACTGCGGCGCCAAAAGCAATACCAAAGCTGATGGCAAGCTGTTGATTGACCGCCATCAAGCTATTACCACTACTGGTCTGTGTACCTTCTAAATCGCCAATAGTAATGGTATTCATCGCACTGAACTGCATAGAGTTACAAGCGCCCATGATGGTCAATATTGGAATAAACCACAGCCACTGGGATGCGTCCGTAAACTGCGCCAAGACAATAATGAGTATGCCTATTAAACCGGTATTGATCACCAATACTTTACGGTAGCTAAAACGCTGAATGATTTTGCTGACCCAAGGCTTGATACCTATCGCACCAACCGCAATAGGAGCAAGCAGCCAACCTGCCTGTGACGGAGAGTACTCAAACACCACTTGTAATAATAATGGCAATAAAAATGGCACCGCGCTGATGCCAAGGCGGGTAAATAAGTTGCCTGTAATGCCAATACGAAAGGTGCGGATATCAAATAAGCTGAGTGGAAATAGCGGGGTTGAACGGCGTTTGGCATGCCAGACATAAGCACCTATCAAAAGGCTCGCGCCTAAACCAAGCATTAACCCATAAAGCCCGCGACCTGTCTGTGAACCAAACTCTACTGCAAGGGTAAAACCGCAAGCGGCAGCCGCAAACAATAAAAAACCCATCCAATCCAGCCGTTTGGTATCCTCAAATAATGCGGGCACCAGTTTTTTACCCATAAAGAACCCTACAATACCCATAGGGATATTAATCAAAAATATCCAATGCCAACTGGTATATTGTACGATATAACCACCCAGTACTGGCCCCACCAAAGGCGCAATCAAGGCAGGTATTACCGCAAAATTCATCACTGTTAAGAGCTTGTTACGTGGATAGGACTTAACCAATATCAAACGCGCCACAGGCGTCATCATCGCCCCACCAATGCCTTGTATCACCCGTGAGCCAATCAAAAAGTCTAGCGTTGGTGATGCAGCACACAATAGCGAGCCAATACAAAAGATGATAATCGCTACTAAGAATACGCGGCGTGTGCCGTATTTATCCGCCAAAAAACCGCTGATGGGAATAAATATCGCTAAGGTTAAGGCATAGCTAATAACTGCCCATTGCATTTTTAGTGGTGATTCACCCAGCGCTTGTGCCATTTGCGGCAATGAGGTATTTAAAATAGTGGCGTCTAAGATTTGCATAAATAGTGCTACCGCGAGTACATAAGGTAGGTATTTATCTTGTGTCGGGGTTAGGGTTACCATATTGACGTCACCATATTTAAGACTGTTATTATTTAAAAGTTGCATCAGGCACTCACAGCCACAGCGCCTCTTAACACTTGGTTAAAAAACCATCTCTAAAAAACATTAATTGTGCGTAGTATAAAAACAACTGCTCAGTAGTTAAAGAGCGGCAAAGTAACGGTATACGCCTAACACTCAAGGTAGCGATTTTAAAACCTCATAGGCTACTTATAAGATAGGTTACAAGACAGGACTTTAATACAGTGGGTAATCCTCGTTATAGTAGGACGGTCATGCTGAGAACCACTGTATTGATTTCAATCACATGTATTTAAATTCTCTTTAATAAAAAAACAAAAGAAGAATAGGTAATATTATGAGTAATGATAATAGTCCATCTAATAACAATTCATCTAATAAAAGCACAAGCGGCTACACACCACCCAAAGTCTGGACACAAGACAAAGAAAACGGTGGTAAATTCGCCAGTATCAATCGTCCTACAGCTGGCGCGCGCCATAACAAAGAGCTACCAGTAGGTGACGCACCGTTACAGCTGTACTCACTGAATACCCCAAACGGGGTAAAGGTAAACATGCTACTAGAAGAGCTGGCTGAGCTGGGTGTCAAAGGTGCAGAGTACGATGCGTATCAAATCGACATCTCCAAAGGAGATCAGTTTGGCTCAGGCTTTGTGGCCATCAACCCCAATTCAAAAATACCAGCCTTGGTCGATCACTCTAGTAGTGATACCGGTGAGCCTATTGCACTCTTTGAGTCTGGTGCTATCTTAATCTATTTAGCAGAAAAATTTGGTAAGTTTATACCTATGACGCAAGGTAAAGCACGGGCAGATTGTCTGTCTTGGGTTATGTGGCAGGTAGGCAGTGCGCCTTTTTTAGGCGGGGGTTTTGGACATTTCTATGCCTATGCCCCAGAACCATTAGAGTACCCAATCAACCGTTATACGATGGAAGCCAAACGTCAGCTCGATGTGCTTGATAACCATCTAAAAGACAATAAATATATGTGTGGCAATGCGTCCGAAGATTATAATATTGCTGATATGATTGTCTGGGCATGGTATGGGCAATTGGTGCTTGGCAAGCTTTATGATGCAGCAGAGTTCTTACAAGTTGATGACTATAAAAACGTGCAGCGTTGGGCGAAGACAATTGCTGAACGCCCAGCCATCAAACGTGCAATGGATCTTACTCTAAAACCAATTGATTGATAGGGTTAGATTATATTCAGGATGGTATGTATAAGACTGCTAGGCGACTTGCTTATCAGTCTTATTTTTTCAACTATCATTCTTTATTTCTATATGGTTATACTAGGGGCTGTATAGAATTCATCTATTAGGACTGCTGATCGCTAAAATAATTCCAGACTAGGCGTAAATCGAAGGTAATGTCGAGACCTTAGCTAGATTTACAACAACGTCTGGGGCGATTTTAGCATCAGTCCGAAGGAACAGGACTATTTTTTGCCACTTCATAGCCAAAACTATCGCGCTTAGAATAACTAAACTTACTATTTTTGGCGTCGAATTGCCTAAAAAATAGTCTCTGTCAGTTCCTTAGCTGAATTCTATACAGCCCCTAAAATAGCGGTATATTTTTATGATTACATAATGATACATTGTTATAATAGTTAGAAACATTAATACGTTAACATAGCAGATACTACTGTTATGAACAGGTATTCATACTACTCTTATTGATAGGGGATGATTATGAAGGATGGCAACCATAAGCTCATAAATCTGTCACAGAGAGCAGGCAATGGCGACCTGTATTTTGCGAGTGCCAAAACCACAGCCATTCAATACCATCAATATATGGACGTCAAAAAACACTCAACATTGTATGAGATGATTCACTTAAAAAATAATGCTAAAAAAATAAAAAAGACACCTTTAATAATGATAAAAAACAAACTGTTATATCCTATATTTGCCATCGTAAGCACGGCTTTATTTAGTACAGCGAGCATGGCAAATGCCAGTATTGAGCTTACCAGCCATGATTGGCAAGTCGCCTGTGACAATACTGGCACTTGCCGGCTGGCAGGTTATCAAGCAGAAAACAATAGTGAGTTCCCCATATCGGTATTGCTGGTACGCCGTGCAGGGGCAAATGCTGGCGTGGATGGTAAGGTAAAGCTTGGCGGGGCAAAAGAAAGCTCTTCTAAAGCTTTAATGCAGCTGGGTAATCGACATCGTATATCATTGTTTATCAACGATAAAAATTATGGTGAAACCAAACCTTTCTCAGCAACAGCGGGCAACGCTGAACTAACTTCAACACAGGTAACAGCACTGTTGGACGCGCTAACTAAATCGAGTAAGATTGAGCTGGTATTGCGTAATTCACGCTGGCAGCTTTCTGATAAGGGTGCCAATGCTGTCATGCTGAAAGCAGATGAGTTTCAAAAACGAGTGGGGACCACCAGTGCTTTAATCAATGCTGACAGCTCCGTTAAATCTAGTAATGGGGTGCTGTTACCTAAGGCTGCGCCGTCTTTAAGATTTGTCGCACCCGACCCTCAAGCCCCCTCTAAGAATAAGAAGAAATTTGCCATGAAATCGTCGCAACTGGCGGCCTTGATGAAGGGCACTATGAAGGATGCGAGTAGTGCATGCCCAAGCCTGTCAGATAAGTCACCATGGCGTGTCAGTCGTCTAAATAGCTCACAGCTGTTGGCACAGCATGACTGCTGGACAGGCTCTTATAACACAGGGACGGGCGTTTGGGTCATTAACGACAGCAAGCCTTACAACCCCACACTGGTGACTACTGATGCCACAGATTATGATGATGGCTATCTAACTTCTGTACAAAAAGGTCGCGGTATTGGTGACTGTTTAGCCAAGGTTAATTGGGTATGGACAGGGAAAGCGTTTGAAAAGAGCCATGAAAGCACCACTGGACTGTGCCGTATGGTCGAAGCAGGCGGCGCATGGCAGCTACCAACCTATGTTACAGAAGTTAAAACGACACGTTGATTTTTAATATAACCGTCAAAATGATGCCTATTTACACAATAACTAGAAAAATAGTTATAGATAGTTATTTTACTGTGCTATACTGCGTCGCCACGTTAGCATAGACTTTCGTGAATTATGAGATTGATAACATCGCCTGCGATTTTGGGTCTAGGATGACCATAAGTAATTGTTGCCGATGATTTTGTGTACTTAAATAACGTTTTATAAAATATCAGTTATTTTTGACTCATATCTTATCTACTAAATCATAAGTATGGTTTAGATTGGTTGTTATTTGACTTTATCTGCTTTGGACAAAGCATCGATAACGCGCTTATATCAAGCAAGGATAAGACACTCGGCACTACCACCAAAATACGTCAGACAGCACAAACGCATTTATTGTAGAGGCTCTAAGCTTTAATGGCTTGGCTTCTGATTATCGACACTTTTATGTGGTCCGGTAATTCTTTAATAAAGGCAGCGTGGTGAACGGTTATCAGTGGTATGCATCAAGCTTGCTGAATTTACAGCAACTTATACTTACCAAGGATCCTCATGACCGATATCTTATCTAGCATCGCCGCTGAAAACGGCATTATCGAAAGCAACGATACTCCAAATACTGATTCTAGCAATCAAGCGGCTACTACTGACGCTACCGAAGAAAACAAAATCACTTTTGCTGAACTAAACATTGCCAAGCCAATTCTTAGCGCGCTTGATCGCAGTGGCTATACCAATCCAACCCCTATTCAAGAACAAGCCATTCCTTTTGCTTTAGCCGGTCGCGACTTATTATTGTCAGCGCAAACGGGTAGTGGTAAAACAGCAGCATTCGTTATCCCTGTACTTGATCGTTTAAGCCGTGCAACCAGCTTCGACAAACTAACCAAAGCCCTTATCCTAACGCCAACGCGCGAACTTGCTCAGCAAGTACATGACAGTGTGCGTACTTACTCTAAAGATATGCGCGGTATCTTCTGTGTGCCATTAGTCGGCGGCGCACCATATAATGGTCAGATTACTGCGTTGAAAAAAGGCGTTCAAGTCATCGTTGCAACCCCAGGTCGTTTACTTGACCATATCAATGCAGGCCGCGTTGACTTATCAAACCTAGAAGTATTGGTACTTGACGAAGCTGACCGTATGCTTGACATGGGTTTTGCTGATGACATCAGCGATATTCTTCGTGCCGCACCGACTGATCGTCAGACCATTATGTGTTCAGCAACTTGGGACGGTCCTGTTGGAAAAATCGCTGCCAGCTTTACAAAGAATCCTGAGCGCGTTTCAATCAAAGTTGAATCAGCACACATCGAAGAAAAAGTATATTACTGTGATGATTTTGAGCACAAAAACAGATTGCTTGATAAAATCGTTTGCCAGCCTGAGATGGAACAAATCATTATCTTTGCTGCCACCAAACGTAGCACTGAAAAGTTAGCGAAATCTTTACAAGAACAAGGCCATAAAGCCAGCTTCTTACATGGTGATTTACCACAAAGTAAGCGTAACCGTATCGTACAAGACTTGCGTAATGGCAAGTGCAAAATCCTAGTTGCGACTGACGTTGCTGCTCGTGGTCTAGACGTGCCAGCACTATCACACGTGATTAACTATGACTTACCACGTCAGACAGAAGATTACGTCCATCGTATCGGTCGCTGTGGTCGTGCCGGTCGTACTGGTGTTGCTATCAGCTTATGTAGCATGGATGATCGCCCTCAGCTAAATGCTATCAACCGCTATTTAGATCGTAAAATGGAAGTATCAGTCATCGAAGGCATGGAGCCTAAGAAAACATACGTTCCTAGCGATAATAAAGGTAAAGGCCGTGGCCGTGGTCGCGGACGTTCTAATGGCGGCGGTGGTCAAGGTCGTGGTCGTTCAGGCGGTGGTTATCAAGGTAAGCCACGCGATTCATCTGGCAAACCAAATGAGCGTTCAGGTGGCAAGCCGTATCAAGGCAAACGCACTGGTGCTCCTAGCCGTGGTGATGGCACAGGCGTTCCACGTGGTGAGCGTGCAGCAAGCGGTCGCGGTCGTCCAAGTGGCAGCCAAGGTCGCCCAGCAGGTCGTTCTGACAGCCGTGGCCAAGGCCGCTCAAACGGCGGCAACCGTGGTAACAACTCGTAATAACGCTATCGTTAACGATTAATAAAGGTTTTAATAAAAACCATTAATCTAAAATCTAATCGTATAACTTAGCATTAAAAAGCCAGATACTCGTTATCTGGCTTTTTTGTGTGTAATGGTTCTGTGTTTATTCAAGCAGTACTGGATAGGCTGGTTGCGCTCATTAAACTTAACTCTGCACTTAATAGTGACTTGCGCGTCTTTTTCGCCTTGTCTATACTGACAAGCCTTTACTCATCGTGTGCCGTGGAGCCATTTGATGCCTGATATTTCTCATTTAGCAATTGACAGTTTGCCCTTAGCATTTGGCATCATCATGGCCATTATTGGCTTGGTCTTTTATACCCAAGGTTTGCCAGGTAAGTTCTGGCGACGTTTTTATGCGGTATTGCCTGGTATCGTGCTGTGTTGTTTTATACCAGCAACGCTGAATAGCTTGGGTGTCTTTGCCGATGGTATTGGCGCACAGATTTATGGCTTTACTGCGACCTATCTATTGCCGGCAAGTTTGCTGCTGATGACCTTATCGATGGATGTCCCTAAAATATTGGGGTTGGGCTGGAAAGCTATTGCCATGTTCTTCGCGGCTAGTGTCGCTATTGTCATCAGTGGCCCTATGAGCTTAGGTATCGCTAAATGGGTATCGCCCGAGATGTTTACCGACGATACTTTATGGCGTGGATTTTCGGCGGTAGCGGGTAGCTGGATTGGCGGCGCGGCCAACCAAGCGGCGATGAAAGAGCTGTTTGGTGTTAGTGATGACTTGTTTGGCATGATGATATTGGTTGACACCACCAACGCTTCATTATGGCTACTGGCTATCTTGGTCATGGCAAAACACAGCGCTAAGATAGATCGCTTCTTAAGAGCAGATAGCAGTAGTATTGATAAAGTAATTAAAGCAGTGGAGAGCTATGAGCGTGATCATGCGCGCCCAGCGACGCTCAATGACTTGATGGTGATGTTCGGCTTATGTTTTGCCATGGTCGGAGTGGCGCATTTTATTGGTGGGCAGATTGCAGGATTCTTTGCACCCTATAGCTGGGCGGTACAATACAGCTTTGCTAGCTCGTTTTTTTGGATGGTGGTGATTATCACATTAATAGGCGTTATCTTTTCTTTTACTAAGATACGCCGTCTTGATCATGTAGGTGCTTCCAAAATTGGTACGGTGTTTATCTTTGTATTGATTGCGGCTATCGGTATGCAAATAAATCTAGCTGGCATTGTCTCACAGTGGCGCTTACTGCTGATTGGTCTGTTATGGATGAGCATCCATGTCGTGATTGTCTTTGCTGTCGCTAGGATGATTCGTGCGCCGTTCTTCTTTTTGGCAGTCGGCTCAAACGCTAATACCGGCGGCGCATCATCAGCACCGATTGTCGCAACGGCTTTTCATCCATCACTTGCGCCAGTCGGAGTATTTTTAGGGATATTGGGTTATGCGGCAGGGACGTTTGGCGGTTATATCAGTACGCAGATGATGCGGCTGGTAGTGGGCTAATCTTAGGGTGTGTCCTCAATCTGAGCATTAAAATTTAAATGGGCTATTGATAATTCATAAAAGAATAGAGGGCTTGATTAACAATTCCTCTGTTCTTTTATCTACAATTTTATTCGTCATATTCGGTTAAAGCGACATCACCACAACCAAACCTTCATCCGGACCAATCTTGCCATCACATATGTCTTGGTAAACGTCTTTTAGGCTATTGAGACCATCCAGCTCTTTAATCTTAAGCCAAGGGGTGGTTTTTGCCGCGCTTTTCATTATATAGCTCAGAGAGCGTTTGTTAAATTCATCATAGCCCCATTCCTTCATACGTTGCTGCATATGGCTGGGTGCAAAAAACTGATGACTACGTTCTTGAATAATACCATCGGCACCTCGAGCTTCATCCCAGTGGGTTAAACCGACATTACTGGTGTAGCGCATGTTATCACCTAGATGCTTATGCAGTCGACTGAGCAGATCCGCATTGGCTGACATGTCAACGATGACAGTTGGCTTACTTGCATCAATCTGCTCAAGGTTGTCGTAGCTTAAAACGCTATCATAGGCATCAATTGAGTTGACAAAGTCTAGATGCTGATCTGATGTAAGGCCGATAATATGTGGTGCGTCTTTATCCTCAGTTAAGCCATAGGCCAATCCCGTACTGGTCTTGCTAGAAGCACTGATAATAATGACTTGTTCAGCGCCAAACCAGTCATTACTTTTTAGCAAGTCATATAAACAAAAGGACGCCATATGCAATGGAAATAACAGCATCCGTTGATTGTCATTAGCCTTATCATAACCCGGTTCATGGTTTACCCGCTGATACATATTATAGGTAGGGGGTAGCTGTACACGTTGCTCACTGCCATCGGTTAATCCCTTGGGCGTAATTTTCGTCGGTTTTAGCACTAAATTATCGGCTGGCGGGAAGTAACCAAAGAGCCGTTCGCCAACTGGCAACTCAGTATTGTTTGATTCGATCACATCAGCAAAACCCCATACGGGGATAATGCCCCATTGTTTAGCATCTTCACCATGTGGCGGGAAGAATTGCCAATACTGTAATTGATCGCCCATTGCCGCATAGGTAATGTTGTTGGCGGTAAAGGCAAAGCGGTCGACTTCGACTAAAACTTCATTATCGCCAACTGTGTTGATCGGTGCTGGTATTAAGCGACTTTGGGTTATGTCTTTTTTGTTGGTTTGAAATTCTTGCACAGCGCGCTCCTTTTCCTTAATATTTGACGACCAAAAAGATAAATTAGCAAAGTTAATGATAGCGCTGTGTAATATGATGTTATGGTTCAGTGATATTAAAAGGAAATAAAATGTTCAGCATAATAAAAGATTGGCGCGAGCAGCGTATTTTGGATAACAGTGAATTTACCAATAGCGACTGGATGCAAGCTGCCAAGCGTATTGTGATATTGGATAGATTAAACGAGGATGAGTTAACACGTTTGTTTGAGTTAGCGACCTTGTTTTTGCATGATAAGTCGATTACCGGTGCGCAAGGCTTTGAGATTACCAATGCGGTCAGACAGTCTATTGCCTTACAAGCTTGTTTGCCTATCCTAAATCTTAGTCTTGAATGGTACGATGGCTGGACATCAATCATCATTTATCCTGGTTCTTATAAAAGCGAAACCACCAGCGTAGATGAGTTCGGCATTGTCCATGAAGGTCACCAACATCGTAGTGGTGAGGCGTGGCAACGTGGTCCTGTTATCTTGTCATGGAAGGACGCCAAGCATGCAGGCGAGCGTGATGGTCATAATGTCGTCATTCATGAGTTTGTACATAAGCTTGATATGCTAAATGGACGTGCCAACGGCTTTCCGCCACTGCAACCTGATATGGATCCTAATAGATGGACAGACACAATGACGCGCGACTTTGAAGACTTTCAAATCCATCGAAAATCAGGACTGGATCGTTATGGTGCCACCAATCCAGCGGAGTTTTTTGCCGTACTCAGTGAAGTGTTTTTTGAGACGCCGCAAAAACTAGTAGACGCTTATCCTGATATTTACGATATTATGGTTAAGTTCTTTCTTCAAGCGCCACTTGAGCCAAAATCGTAAGCGCGGCTGATTCATAAAGGAAGAGTAAAGTAATAGAACAGCGCATATGTGAGGAAAAACAATGGAAGTGAATAATCTCATGAATGATGAAACGGCAAAAGTAGAGATATACGAAAGCGCTGATGGTCAAACTCAGATTGAGATTCGACTAGAACGCGATACCTTATGGCTTTCACAAGCTCAATTGGCAACACTATTTGAGAAAGACTCCGACACCATAGGTTTGCATCTAAAAAATATCTATAAAGAGGGTGAATTAGACCCAGAAGCAACTACCGAGCAATCCTCGGTAGTTCGTCAAGAAGGAAAACGGCAAGTTCGGCGTAATCTTCGTTTTTACAATCTAGATGCTATTATTTCTGTGGGGTATCGTGTTAACTCCAAAAAAGGCACTCAGTTCCGTATATGGGCAACCCAACGTCTACGTGAATACTTGGTACAAGGCTATACACTCAACCAACAACGCTTCGATAAAAATTCTGCTGAATTACAACAGGCGTTAAACTTAATCAAAAAAACGGCGCAAAGTCCTGAGCTCAAGACCGATGAAGGGCGCGGCTTGGTTGAGATTATTAGCCGCTATACACAGACATTTTTATGGCTACAACGCTATGATGAAGGGTTACTCGACGATCCAGCAGGGCAAGAGGGGGGTATATTGCCCAGTCCGACTGAAGCAATGGCAGCGCTTAACAACCTAAAAGCGCAGCTGATAGATAGGGGTGAGGCGACTGAGTTATTTGCCAAGCCTCGCGGTGATGGTTTAGATAGTGTGCTTGGTAATTTACAACAAACCGTATTTGGAGAGCCTGCATACCCAACAATCGAGAGCAAAGCGGCGCATTTACTGTATTTTATGGTGAAAAACCATCCGTTTACCGATGGTAATAAGCGTAGCGGTGCTTTTTTGTTCGTAGATTTTTTACATCGTAATAACCGACTGTTAAACGACCAAGGCGAGATGGTGATTAATAACACGGGTCTTGCAGCGTTAACACTACTGGTCGCTGAATCCGACCCCAATCAAAAAGAAACCTTGATTAAACTGATTATGAACATGCTGTCGTTAGAGGCTTAATAAGCTGATTAGCAATTAACACTAATGACGGTAAAAAAGGCTGGCACGAGTAGCGCATAATAAATAATAATGAGTTTTTCAGTTGAGCTAGGGCATGTCATCAATTAGTACATTTAATCATTTAGTGGTCTTAAAATGGCTAAATTTTGCCAAACATCGTCAAATAACTGGTTAATATCTCGATATTATCTGCGCTATTTTCCTTGTTTGACTGCAATTTTGCTCATTTTAAGCCTCACAATCTAAATGATGACACGGCCTAGCATCATGAAGTTTAGGTATTTATGGCAATATTTGAATATATATAATGTGTACGAACAAAAAGGGCAGTGTATTATTCAATTAATACGCCGCCTTTTATTCATATCTTTCTATAACCATATGTTTTTACTATAAAAAACTAAACCGTCCATTGGTCGTTGATAATAGCGATTAAATAACGTTTGCCTTGATAGTCGTCGAATACCAAGCGCATGGCGCGCCAATCGATTCCTTCATATTCATCCGTACCTTTATAGTAAAAATCAACCACATCTGATGTTGGATAGATGTCTTTGACGTTATTGATCATATTACCTCTAGATTCAGGGTTATTGATTGTGATGCGCGCTTCGTTAAATTTTTTGGCATCCACCCAAGTCTCTAGGTATTCTGGGAGCGGAATCACTAAAGGCTCACCAGAACCATCACGTTCACCCCAAGTAAAGCGAATCCGAGGTTTTTGCAGATATTGAGCGAATTGATCACGACTAAAGACTTTATCGGTCTCAGGGTTCACGTAGGCATACATTGAGACACGAACGCCACGAGTTGGATGGATCTCATTGGTGATTCTTGCAAAGTCATTATTGGCGAGTGCGCGCTGAATACGCAGTGCTTGCTGTCTAAGTGTTTGCTGGCTGTTATCAGAGATGACCGATGCTGAGGTATCATTATTTTGCTGATTGAGTATCTTAACATTGGGTTCAGCAGAAGAGGAACAGCCAGTAGCGATTAATATTGAAACAACGCACGCAGCAGTCGTTAACTTATAAAGATAAGGCGGTAAAATATTAAAACGAGGTGATGGCATCATAAGAATCTCCTTATCGCAGTGGTTATTGTCATAAATAGCATCAAGAAACACCTAAACCTGAATGATACGATAATACAGCAGAGTGACAATATGGTTATGATGTAATGGCTTATAACCCTTATATGATGAGATGTTGTAGAGAGAGCTATGCCAATACCTAAATTACTGACACTACTAGCAATGGGATTTATGACTATCAACGCTGCCACAGCGGATGTAACAAAGCCGTCTCAGACACATCGTGCCATGAAAATTACGACCATTACTAAGATGTACGAGCAAGATGTTAGTAATGAAGGCATGGATTATCCTGTGGTGCTAGAGCAATATAGCAATCAAGATCTACAAACCGCTATGAAACTTGAGCGAGATTATTTTGATAGAGAACAGATGAGCTGTCATATAGGCTATGACGTGCTGTGGAATTCACAAGACCCTGATTACGAACAAGACAAGCAGTTTTCAATGACTGAGCAAGGTTTGGTAAAAGTCAGCTTGGCGCATGACAGCAATGTTTACTATGATGTGGCCTGTGATGGCAATCGCGAAAGTGCTGAATGTAAAGTGGCAGACGTAATATTAGATGAAGATGGCGCGTCTTTAAAAAACTATTTACTAGAAACTTGTCGTTAGCCATTAGGTCAAACAATTATTGTTATGAATGCCATGACAATAATTTGAATAGTAATAAATCTTAGATGAAAATCTCACAGGCATAAAACTATAGATAGATATTATTGATTGGTAGCAGTAATAATATATTGGGCAGGTAATTATTCAGAAGCTAGTTTCTAAGACCGTTGGTTTGTTTTCGCATAATGTATATTATGTTAAACTAAGGGTACCATACAATAAGTTCATATAATTATACTTTTATGGAATTAGGTTTACGGTGTTAAATCACCATTGAAGCTGTACAGCCTCACTTCATAGGTCAAAAACTCCTGCGTGTTATTACTTATATAGCACGCAGGGCTGAGCCTTCAACAGTTATATGATTAATAAAACCCTTGGCTCAAATCAAAAATCCATCGTTGCTGAAAGCATAAATGTACGCGGATCACCTAAGGCAAGATCGTTGTAAGATGCCGTTGTCCAGTATGCCTTATTCATCACGTTATCAACACGTGCTCGAATGGTAAGAGGGGTTTGATTAACAGAAGTTAGATAACGTGCTCCAATATCGTATGTGGTGTGACCTGGTAACGACTGTATATTATCATTTTCAAGATATTGTTTAGATACAGCATTTGCATTCGCTGTTAGCGTTAAATTTTCTATAAAAGGTAAATCCCACTCTGCCCCAATTTTAGATTGCCACTTTGGAACACCTGCAGCTTGATTGCCTTCATTAACACCATTATTTGTTTTAGTTAACTTCGCATCAATATAGGTAATACCACCCATCAAGCGTACACTCTCAGCAGGCGAGCCAAAGAACCCCCACTCTACACCTCGATTACGCTGTTCACCAGCATAAGAGAAAACATTGGTATCTGTATCGGTATAACTATTGGGTTTTTCAATTTCGTAGAGACTAAGGGTATGAGTAAACTCGCCACGATCCATTTTTATTCCTATTTCCTTTTGTTTCGTTTTATAAGGAGCAAATATTTCACCTGAGTTTTCTGCACTTGTTGGTGCTGTAGCGCCTTTGCTTAGTCCTTCTATATAGTTCGCATACAAAGAAGTTTGATCTGTCATTTTTGTAAGAAACGCCACTGACGGCGTTATAGCGCTTTCATCATACTTAGTACCTGAGGATAAGATACCTCCCGTTTGTTCTGTTTCTAGCTGCTGATACCGAGCACCTAAGGTGAGTTGGTATTTATCCTGATCAAACGATAAAGTGTCTGCAATTCCGTAGCTGGTCAAATTTGTGTCAGTCGTCAATAACAACGGCACATCAAAGTTTAGGCTAGGTGTTTCCCATACTGGATTATAAATATTAGTGTCATAGGTATAAGTGGCGTCAAAGTACTTAGCGTTTGAATTGTACTCTTCATTGTAACGAGTAACATTCGCCGCAATCTGATGGTCAATCATTCCTGTCGAAAAATTGCTGTTCAGCCCTACTTCCATAGAGACTCTTTCATTATCATCAGCAACGTATCCAATCGTCGTAGTCATATCTCCATCAGAATTATACACCTGCGCTTTTGCTGCACTGAGTCCTTTAAACTCCATTTTATTAGCACCTAGGGCGGCATAGACAGTCGTTTGATCAGTCACATCAAACTCACCGCGTGTGATTGCACCTTTTGTTTCAGTATCATAAAAAGCCCAGCTTGGATTCAATAACGTATCTGGATCTGGTGCACTGGGAATATCAATACCTGATGCTACCGTAATACCACGAGTCGGCCCGTCGACATGCTCTGTCGTCGCATAAAGATCCGTTGAAATTCGTGCACGTTCGCCTTTCCAATCTAAGGCAAGAGAGCCCACTTTAGCCTCTTTATCTTGGTCATTAATCGCACTTTCACCATCTCTATAAGCACCGTTTACACGCACACCAAACTGTTTGTCTTCACCGAATCGGCGACCAACATCTACACTCCCACCAAGCTGCGAGTCTGATATATACTTAGTCGTCAATCGAGTGAGTGGCTCATCACCTGCTCGCTTAGTGACTAGATTCACAGAGCCACCTACAGAGCCGTTAGGTGACATACCATTGAGCATTGCTGACGGACCTTTGAGTACCTCAACACGCTCAAACATTTCAGGTGAACTGCGGTAATAAGGCGCCATACCAGACAATCCATTTACTGTCACATCATTACTATTCGAAGCAAAACCACGGATAGAATAACTTTCAAGATTTTCTCCACTTCCTCCACTGGTATAAACAGAAGGATCCGTTGCAGCAATAATCTCACTAATATCTGTGGCTTGCTGATCCTCAATAAATTTATCAGTATAACTAATGGCACTAAATGGTGTTTCTAAAAAGTCTTTGTTTCCCAAAAATCCAACATGATTGGTATAGGTTACTTGCCCTCCAGAATAGGTTTGATTATCGTTGCCTTCAGCCACTACTGTTATCGCTGGTAGTGTGGTAGTTGGTATCTCTTGATTGGCTCCTAAATCTATATTTTGGTTTTGCTGTTCGGTATCCAATTCATTAACTTGCTGACTGCTGGTTAGGTCGCTATCTTCCTGTGCATAAGCTGATGGCACACATATAAATACAGTCCCAGCCGCTATACCTAAAGCCATCGCAAGCTTTGCCGATACAATATAATTAAGGGCGAAAGACGGTTTGGTCTGTGTCGTCCATCGTTTAACATTACTTTTATGATTTAGCTGCTGAAGTTGATACATAAAAACATCCTCTTATTTTTGTAAAAATATAAATACGAATAAAAACACAAATAATAATCATTAATAATTTTAGATAAAAAACTTTCTGCTTCTCATTTAATTATTTACTGGCTCTACGTTCAAAACCTCTTTCGTCTTAGAATATATCTATGAAATTGACGGATAACCTTTGAGGACATCGTCCATGATGATGTTTAATGAGGTTGGACTAGCTGCTGCTATATACCACGCGTCGGCATCAACAAACACAACGTTACCGTTTTTCCACGCTTTGGTTTGACGCAGTAAAGGATTGCTTACATCATTAGAACTGATAGTCGCGCGATGTTCCATAACTGCAGTACGGTCAACGATATAAATAATGTCAGGATCTGCCTGCTGTATAAACTCACTAGAAATCGGCTGACCATGCAGACTGGTATCTTCAAGTGTGCTTGCAGGCTTGACACCTAAGTCATTAAAGATAAAACCATAGCGAGAATGTACGCCAAAATTACTAAAAGCCCCATTATTATGCAGTACTACCAGCGCTTTTTCTGGGCGATTCTTTGTTACTGCTTGTACGTCTTGTACCCTTGCTTCTAGCTGCGCGACCTGCTCTTTTGCCAATGCTTCTTTATCAAAAATCCTACCCAAAGCTAATAAGTGATTTTCGACATTTTCGACATGTCGCGCCTGACTGTCTTTAAAACTCACATCGAAATGTAGCGTTGGTGCAATCTCGGACAACTCTTCATAGTTTGCCGCATGTAGTGGGGTCATCAAAATAAGATCAGGGTGTAGCGCATATATGCGTTCCATATTGGGCTGAACAATTGCACCTAAATCCTCTATGTCAGCATTTTTTTTGTATTGAGCCAAAAAATGCGGCACATAGTCTTTGACCATACCTGCAATCGGTACACCAAGCTGGTCTAGAAAGTCAGCTTCGTTCATATCAAGTACGGCAACCCGCTGCGGACGATGATCGAGCACGGTCGTACCAAGCTCATGCTCGATGGTTATGGGAGTTTTTAGCGCCTGTGACGCTGCAGGCTCATGAGATTTTTGTTCACAGCCTTGTAGAGGAATAGATGCCATGATGGCAAGCATCCATACCCAACCTTGTTTTTTTACATTCATATACTCACTCCTGATAAATTGAAGTAGTTGCATAAACAACCACGTTCACTACGAATAATCTCAAACTCAAGATCATACAATTCACTTAAGTTACTTTCTGTCACCACCTGCTCAGATGAGCCACTAAAACTTAGTGTCCCATTTTTCAATGCTACAATATGATCTGAATAATTGGCCGCAAAATTGATATCGTGAATTACCAAAATCACCGTCCGACCCTGTTCATCACATAACCGCCGTAGCGCTTGCATGATGTGTACTGCATGCTTCATATCCAAATTATTCAAAGGCTCATCCAGTAATAACACATCCGTTTGCTGAGCGATGGTCATTGCCAAAAAAGCCATCTGCCGTTGGCCACCACTCAATTCATCTAAATAAGCGTGACGCAAGGGCGCTAACGCCAAAAACTCAATAGCTTCATCAATGATATGGCGATCTTCTGCCGTCAACGCACCACGGCTATACGGAAAGCGCCCAAAAGAAATCAGCTCCTCCACCGTTAAACGCAGATTAAACCCAGGTGACTGACGTAGGGTGGCGACGTGATGAGCGTACTCAGAAGTACGAATGTCACTGATATCACGACCTTCCAATAAAACCTTACCGCCACTTGGTTCTAGTAGTCTGGCCATTATCATCAATAGCGTAGATTTTCCAGCCCCATTAGGGCCAATTAATGACGTCACCCCGCCTTTAGGAAAAGCCAAACTGATCTGGGACAGAACACTTTTGTTGCCATAGCTTTTATATACATTGTTAATCGTAATCATGTAAACCCTCTGGTACGAACCGTCAGCGCTAGAAAATAGATACCACCCACAAGGTTGACAAGAATACTGACGCTGGTTTTGTAATTAAAGACATGCTCAACAAAAATCTGAGCCACTAAAAAGATAGTAAGCGTAATGGCGCAGGCCATCGGCAAAGTGACCTTATGGCGGTTACTGCCTGCAAGCACATACGCAATATTGGCAACAAATACCCCCATGAACACCGTAGGGCCAATCAAGCTTGTGGACACTGCTACCAAAATAGCAATAAATGCCAAATACCTTTTGACATACTTGGTATGATTCACCCCAAGGGATTGTGCCTGCTCACGACCCAAAGCTAACACATCTAATATAGGCAAGGTTTTGCGGCCAACCCATAGTGCGGTTGCAACCGCAAGTACCCCATAAAACAACGTCTCAGGCTGAGATCGATTAAATGAGGTATAACTCAAACCCTGAAAAACAGAAAACTCGCCAGGGCTGATACGCAATTGAATAAACTGAGTCACCGTGCCAACCACCATGGTCAGTACCAAACCAAATAATAGTAAGGTGTAAACATCGTTTTTACAGCGTGGAAACAGCCCGTGGTGCAGTGCCCATGAATACGCCAGCATCAACGCGATAGAGACTATAAAGTTGCCACTCACTCCCAAAAACAGTAACCCTTGTGTGCCCATCAAAAAGAGCAATAGCACTTGCCATAGCAAATAGACCGCTTCGTAACCCATGATCGAAGGCGCTAAAATCCGATTGCCCACAATCGTCTGAAAAATGATGGCTGAAAAAGCCAAGCAAACACTACCCAAAATAATAGTGGCCAAGCGAATCAAGCGCTTAGGAATCAAATAATCAAAATCCAAACCTGAACCGATGAATAAAAAAATAAGCGCCAAGACGATAATCAATACAAACATCGTCCGAAACTTTATAGTTACCGTCATCTGACACCCCTCATAATCAGCATGAGGAAGACCACGCCACCAAGCCCGCCTGCCGTAAGACCAATGGGCACCTCAAAGGGATAAATGACCAATCTGCCAAACACATCACACAGCAGCAGCAGACAGGCGCCGCCGAGCGCCACAATGGGCAGCGTGCGCGATAGGTTCTCTCCATACTTTAATGCCACCAAATTGGGTACGACCAACCCCACAAAAGGTATCGCACCGATGGTGATGACTGACGCGGCGACGGTCACTGACACCAGTATGAGACCCAAAGCGGCAGTGGTGACATAACTCAGCCCCAAACTGGCCGCCATCTCCTCACCCATACCGACCACCGTAAAGCGATGCGCGTAGACATAAGCGAGAACAATAATGGGCAAGATAATATAAATCAGCTCATAGTGACCTTGAACCACCCGCGAAAAATCCCCCAACAACCAGCCTTGCATGCTTTGCAAAATATTGTGTTGGTAGGCATAAAACTCAGCGATGGCGCTAAGCACACTGCCATACATCAAGCCAAGCACAGGAATCAGCACAGAACGCTTAAGCTGAATGCGGCTGATGATATAAATAAAAATCAGACTCGCAGCAAAACAAAAGACCAGCGCAAACATCATCTTACTGCCCGTACTCGCATTAGGAATCATCGTCAGTGACACTAAAATGCCAAGTTTGGCGGCATCCATTCCCCCTGACGTTGCAGGCTCAACAAATTTGTTACGCACGATATGCTGCAAAATAACGCCACTGACTGACAGCCCTACCCCTGTCAGTATCAGCGCAATCAGCCGTGGTATACGACTGGCCGTGAGCGTCAGCCATGCGTCCGTAGAAAAAGAAAATAATTCCGACCACATTATCTGTTTGGTGCCAATCATAAGAGAGGCCAGACATAACGTGGCAAATAAAACCGATAACCTAAATATCATGAAAAATCTGCTGCGCTTGAGAATAGAGTTTCACTCATAAGCGTCAGTGGTAACAAAGCAGTGTTAGTGATGCGCCAAACGACAGCTATTGTCATCAACGACAAAAATATCGCTGTAAATATAGCCATACTTAGCAGATGTTTGGCACCGTCTAACAAAATTCAGCTGTTTTAACACATCTTATCGGCATCATCAGACCGATACAGACATACCCCACTATACTTATAATAAAAAACAGAAAAAAAACTGTGCTTATCGTCAGTAAGACAGCACCCCCATTGATTCACCACCAAACACATAAGTGGTTTACTTCTTTATCTTGATCAACATACCCTAAGCGTCATCACCGATCTAAGAGCGCATCTTCAGGAATACCATACGTTTGAAAAGCCGTGCCGCTCGCAATGCGATACGCCTCGCGACCCAATAACTGATTGATAATCACTGCATTGCGATTGGCACCAATACCCAAATCTGGAGAACCGACCCCTTGTTGGAATATTTCTGAATTTTGTATAAATATTCGTCCCAAACCTGCATCACACCTAAGTGCCGTAAAGTCTTCTTGCACTATAAAATCCTCATTACTATCCGTTGCCAGTACCGACCCTTTTAATTGCGTCAGCCATTGTGGCCAGTCATGCACATAACCGACAGCAGCAATCACGGCGTCTGTCTCTAGGGCAAAGCGCTGCGCTAGTTGCGTGTGCAAACACTTGATCTCAAGCGCCCCTGATTGGACATTTTTTGCAATAGCTTCTACTTCGCAGTTGGGATGTAGTGATAAACCCGTAGGCTTGCCACCGATGGAACGCTCATACAGCAGATCATATATATCGGCGATGGTTGAGTAGCTGATTCCTTTATATAACAGCCCTTGATTCCCTGAGATGTCACGGCGTTTTTCTCGAGACAGGCTTTGGAAGTACTGCATATAAGCGGGTGTAAAGCACTCTTGACCAAGCTTTGAGGATTCCATAGGATGAAAGCCTGCTGAGCGGCTGATCCAGCGAACGCCCGCCCCTGCGGCAACTTTCGTAGGCGTCAATGATCTTAGCAGTGCCAGTACACATTCAGCCGCACTTTGTCCTGAACCAACGACGGTCACTTTTTGGCATTGCGCTAAGGCTTGTTGTAAGGAGGCAAACTCTGCCGCATGCTTGACCAAGGGATGATTACTTTCGGACAGCCATTTGGGTATATTTGGTCTTGTACCAATACCAATGGCCAGATTGGTGCTGCGATACTGTTTTTTCTCTCCTTGTGTTTTTCCTCCTGATGCTGATGTACTGTCGACGACAAAGTGATCTTGCTTGGCATCATAAGTGACATTGTCAACATGCTCACCAAAATGGCAGCTGGGTAACTGCGTGGCGGCCCAGCGGCAATAGTGATTGTATTCAACGCGCGGGATTAAAAAGTGCTCATAGTAATAAAACTGGTATAAGCGGTCATGCTGATGCAAATAGTTTAAATAGCTCAGCCTATGACATGGATCTGCCATCGTGACAAGATCGGCAAAAAAAGGAACTTGCAGCGTCGCACCAGACAAAAGCAGTCCTTTATGCCACTGAAACTCGTGCTTACGCTCTAAAAACTTCGCCTGAATAGTACGATGCTCTAAGAGCAATGCCGCCAAGCCCAAATTAAAGGGTCCAATACCAATACCAATAATGTCGGCAATTTTTTTATTCATTGTGCATAAACCCTTAATGTCAAACGATTCCAATATTCAATAGTGCTGATTTTTAAGCAGCGGCATGTCTCTTTTGCAGCGCTTTGTTGCGCGTGCTACCTAGTCTTTAAGAGCCGCTGCACCTCGCTCACATCGCGGCAATGCAGTAGCTGCGCTGGCGAGAGCTGCACGGCATAAGTATCATAAAGGCGCTTTGAGATGGTTTTGAGGTGCTGAGGACGCAGACCAATGGTCATAAAATTCATGGTTTTATCGACAGGGGTATCACTCATCTGACCGATGGCGTCCAAATAAATATCAAATAAGGCTTGCTGGCAAAACGTGGAAGTCACATCAGCGCTTTGCTCTGTAGCGACAGGCAGATATGGCGATACATCAAAGTGCAAAGCTTGTGAGGCGACAATTTGATGTATCGCGGTATCGATAGCCTGCAACAAGCAATCAATGGTCTTAGTGGCAATGGCTTTGGGCACATGGTCGATATCAAACACGAGCGCGCCATCACACTGGGTGGTAAAGCGAATATCAATCGCTACCTGCGGCGTTTGGGTTAATCCACGCTCTAAACTCATTGGCGCATCTGCTGTAAGAACCGGCCAAGACAAACCATTGGTAATTACGATAGGCAACACAGGCGCGGCATTGAATTTTTCAAAGAGCAATCGCGCCAAGTCTACTCCTGAGAATGACAAATGCTGTAAGCCTTCGAGCACATCGACTTGTAAATTTGAGGCTTGCTGAACGAAGTTTTCTGTACCACCTGCCCACTCAACCGCCATAAAGGTGGAGTTATTGACCAGCGTACCTGTATATAAGGGTAAAACGGGCACCGCAACCACGATGGATTGCTGTACCTGCAATTGTGTCTGCACTTGTGAGAGCAGCTCTAGAATGAGTGCCATAATCACAGAGTTTTTAAACAGCTCTTGTTTTGCCCCAATTTTCCCCAATTGCCGAAACGTATCTGCGGGTACGACCAAACTACGGCGCACAAAATGGGCAGCGCCCAGCTCATTTAATGGTTTGATCCATGGCAATGCAGGCACATTGGTAACGGCAGACAGCTTTTGTACCCAGTAGGTCATGTCCACTGCACGTGTCGCCGCTTTAGATTCAGCTTTAGCAGGCGTGTCTGTTGTCACAGTAGGAATCGTCATACATGTGGTTGTGGCGTACGGCGCTGCAAACAGCTCAAGCATTAAAGACGCGATCGCACGGCCATCAAGAATGAGCGCATCAAAGCGTATAAAGAGGCGCAAAAAGCCATCTGTTAAATGAAAGGCCGTGATGTTCCAAGGTGTGCCCTGCAAATCAAACATTTGGTGTGTATACGTCTCGCGATAAGACTGTAGATAGATAGTGGCCTCTTTGGCTGAGAGGTGGTGCAAATCAATCTCTTGTAGATTGATACAGCTATCATTGCTCACATACTGAGTCAGTGTGGTCACATTGATATGAGTGCGTAGACCCTCATGCCGCTTAACAATATCCGTCAAGCGCTGCTTGAGCACAGTCATATCCATACGACCATAGTATTCACGGAACTCCTGCATGGCAACGCCGCCAAGCGGCAACTGCGTCGTACGACCAAGTAGATAGGCTTCTTGTATCGCGGACAATGGCTGCTCGTCAGTCATTATGGTTTTGTGATC
This sequence comes from Psychrobacter sp. AOP3-A1-26, assembly GCF_052378235.1. NCBI lineage: Bacteria > Pseudomonadati > Pseudomonadota > Gammaproteobacteria > Moraxellales > Moraxellaceae > Psychrobacter > Psychrobacter sp. AOP3-A1-26. Next base: position 27,776 of record NZ_JBQSXN010000014.1, on the reverse strand, counting down.
GGCTGGCTGCTCAGGTTGATAAATAATGCCTTTGGGCAGTTGATTAAACATCATATCCAGAACAGCAGGATTTTGACCGACTTCTCTCAGTAAGCCGATAAATGACTGAAACAGCGCAGTGACCCATGCCAGTGGTAATGTGTCTAGACGTATGTCCCAATTCACCAGTACGCCATTCTCCACACGTACCACCTGAGCATCCAAGGCAACCTGCGGACCTTGAGATGTTGTCCATGTCATTTCACCAAAAGCTTGTTTGACACTTTCAGAAAACAGCACCCCTTGTGGTAAATCCAAAGCGGCAGTAAACACCACAGGCGTCTGCTGGGCAGCACCATGATAGCGAGATAAATCTCTCATGATATTGACACCCGTATAATGGGTATGGTCTAGCAGCTCAATCATTTGATCAGCCACATCTTGACAAAGCGTACCCAAGGTTTTGGCTGCCGCTGTGTCTATATTGACAATGACAAAATTAGAAAAATCGCCAATACACTGGTCAATATTCTCTACCACAGGCGCGCGCCAAAAGGTTGGAACATTGAGCCTAAAGAAAGTATCTTGGGTGGCCTGACTCAAGGCAAAAGCAAACAAACCAAGCATCATGCTAGAAAAAGTGATTTTTCGCTGACGTGCCAGCTGCCGTAACGCTTGGTATTCTACGCTTGTCAGCTGCTCACTGAGACAATGACTCTGCGCCGTTTTTGCTGCGTTATTACTCACTGGCAATGAGGGCATTGGGGCGATATCTGGAAGACGCGCCCGCCACCATGCTTTGTCTCTATGATGGCGCTGCTTGATGCTTGCATCTGCTTGCATGGCTTCATGCCAATCAAAAAAGCAGACAACAGGCGTAGCAGTGGTGACTATGCCTTGATAACACGCCGCCAACTCCTCTATCAACTGACAAAAGCTGGAGGGATCGACCGCGATCATATCTGTGTCAATATGCAAACGAAAGTTTGATTGGTTGAGCAGACTGATGGAGTACCTTACCGTTTGACCACTGGTCAGATCCAGCTGCTGGTGCGTCCATTGCTCACGTTTATCTTGCAAATACTGTATTTGTTTTTGGGGAGTTAGCACGCTTAAATCATCAATTTCAAGCAGGGTTTTTGGTGCAGATGCAGCAATAGTAGCAATGCCATCTGAGCTGAGGCGCATTCTCAAGATAGAGTGCTTCAAATGCATATGCTGTAAGGCCGACTCTAGCTTTTGTAAATCAATTGATTGCCCATCAAATTCAACATAAAGATGGGCAGCCACCCCACCTAAAAACTCAGATTCGCTGATACGACCAAACCAGCAGGCTGCTTGCATGGGAGTTAATTCACTCATGATGTGCTTACTCAGTTGACAAAATAATATATATGAGGCACTGTATCACAAATGATAATCATTAGCATTAACATTTACAAACAATAATTGATGATTGTTGTTTTATTGCCCTGATATTTTTTTTCACTATGACGTAGCACCGTTTCGCTAAGGTTTTGACAATATGATTAAACCGCTTATTAAATTTTATCCTTGGCCAAAAAACAGAACGCAGCACTATATAACCCAAGGCTATTGGATCAATGAACCACTGACACATATCCTGTCTCAGCGCTGTGCCAACGACCCTAAAGCGACGGCGCTGATCTGCGGTGATCGTCAGCTCAGCTATCAAGCGTTAGATGACTTATCTACCCATCTAGCCCATCGCATCAGCGCTCAAGGTATTGGCAAAGGAGACACCGCCTTGGTGCAGCTGCCCAACACGGCTGAATTTTATATTGTTTTTTTTGCGCTATTAAAAATAGGTGTCGTTCCCTTAAATGCGCTTTATTCCCATCGGCAGCATGAGCTACGTAGCTTTTGTCAGCAAATTAAACCACAGTTACTTATCGTGTCAGCGACTCACGAGGTGTTTAAAGACGATGACTTTATTAATGAGCTTCATGCTACTGATCTGAGCCCGCAGCTTGTCTTAACCCTGAATGACGCTGCAAATACGGCAAGTAAATACAGACTGGAGACATGGATAGCAGCCAGCGATATGGTGGATGCTGACGATGCGCATCCTGTGCTCTACTCGCCTACCCCCGCCGATGAGGTGGCTTTTTTTCAGTTGTCCGGCGGTAGTACGGGCACGCCCAAGCTAATCCCGCGTACACACAACGACTATTACTATAGTGTCAGAGCGAGTGCTGATATTTGCAGACTGGATACTGATACGCGGCTGCTTTGCGCGCTACCGGCACCGCACAATTTTATGATGAGCTCTCCTGGTGCGCTTGGCGTGCTGTATGCAGGAGGCACAGTCGTTATGGCACCTGATCCTGAGCCCTTAAAATGCTTTTCAATCATTGCGCGTTATGGTGTCACTATGGCGTCACTAGTACCAAGTGCGGTCGTGGCGTGGATAGAGCAAGCGCCCAAACATGCAGCACAGCTGAAAACCTTGCAGCTGATACAGGTCGGCGGGGCAAATTTCTCTGAGACGCTCGCACGAAAAGTGCCTATAGTATTTGGCTGTGCTTTACAGCAGGTTTTTGGTATGGCTGAGGGACTGGTGAATTACACTCGCTTGGATGATGCTGATGAGCAAATATTCACTAGCCAAGGGCGACCGATAAGTCCAGATGATGAGGTGATGATTGTTGATGAGCAAGGCAATCCTGTCCCAGAGGGTGAGGTGGGCATGCTGACCACCCGCGGGCCTTACACTTTTTGCGGATATTACCAAAGCCCTGAGCACAATGCCAACGCATTTGATAAGAATGGCTACTATGCCTCTGGCGATTTGGTACAGCGCACCCCTGAGGGCAATTTGCGCGTTGTGGGGCGCGTCAAAGACCAGATCAATCGTGGCGGGGAAAAGATCGCTTCTGAGGAAATTGAAAACCTCATTCTTGCGCATCCTGATGTGTTAAACGCCGCGCTCATCGCCATCACCGACCCGCGACTTGGTGAAAAAAGCTGCCTCTACATCATCTCTCGTGACCCTAATATCAAAGCATCAACGCTACGGCGTTATTTACTAAACACAGGTATTGCTCAGTATAAAATCCCTGATCTTTTTAAGTTTATTGAGTCTATGCCCTTAACCGCCGTGGGCAAAACCGACAAAAAAGCCCTGCGTACTCTTCAATTACTTTAATGATTTTATGACCATCCCAATACTTTCAAATTCAATAGCGAGCCTTGTATGACCATCAAAACCCTCTCCGACTACCCCATGCCGCAGCCTGAAAGCTACCCCGCCAATAAAGTAAATTGGCAACTCGATGCCAAACGAGCCGTACTTCTAATCCATGACATGCAGCGTTATTTTATTAATTTTTATGAGACGGACAGTACACTTATCAATACCTTGATCCAGCATTTAACACGCCTGCGCCAATGGGCTTATGACAATGGCGTCCCTGTGGTATATACCGCCCAGCCTTATGAGCAGCCAGAGGAAGACCGCGCCCTACTCAATGCCATGTGGGGCGCAGGCTTGCCAGCATCGACAGCCGATCAGCAACCCATTGTCGATCCGCTCACCCCAGCTGACACAGATACCGTCTTGACCAAGTGGCGCTACAGCGCGTTTGCCCGCTCAGACTTGCAGGCGCGCATGCAAGGCTGGAACCGTGACCAGCTGATTGTGGGCGGGGTTTATGCCCATATTGGCTGTATGGTGACCGCTATAGATGCGTTTATGAGTGACATTCAATGCTTCTTAGTCGGTGATGCGGTTGCTGACTTCTCAGAAGCGGAGCATCGCATGTCATTACAGTATGTGTCTTCGCGTTGTGGTCAAGTGCTAAATACCGAGGCGATCGTTGGGGCAAAAACGGACAAGATCACCAAACAGTGGCTTCATACCCGAGTTGAGCAGCTCATTGAGGAAGAGGAAGAGATCGACCCTGAGGAGAATTTAATTGTCTACGGGTTAGACTCGCTTAGGATCATGCAGCTTGCCGCCGAGTTTAAAGGATATGGCGTTGATATTGGTTTTAAAGAGATTGCACGCAATCCAACCTTGTCTAACTGGTGGGATTTGATACAACAGCAGCAAAAGTCAGCCTAAACAATCCCCCTAGGTAAAAGGATATGAAGAACGTGAGTGATGACCATTTAGAGGGTGTTTGTACGCCCAACTATACTCCCAACCAAGATGCTGCATTTGCAAACGTCGTATTGCATGACTATCTTGATGCGATTAGGACCAATGTATTGGTCACACCGCCAAATAAGACCGCGCTTATTTTTGCTGATCAATCGATCAGCTATCATGAGGTGGGGCATCATGTGGCAGTAATAATGGCCATATTTAGGCAGCAAGGCATTCGTGCTGGGTCTGTTGTGGCCATTTGTTTGCATAAAAGCCCTGAACATATCTATATCACGATTGCATGTGCTTTAATGGGTATCGTTTGGTTGCCTATTGATATCCAAGCACCGCGCTCAAGGATTGACTACTTACTGACCAACAGTCGCGCCGACTTTGTCGTCAGTCAGGGGCCACTATCGCCGCTATCTGGTATTCAAATAACGACCATTAATATCGATACCGCGCGCGGTCATAACGACCTGATAGATCCGCTTGACTGGTCTTGCACCTATGATTTAAGCCGTCGCCCTGCTTACTATCTCTATACTTCGGGCAGCACAGGAAAACCAAAATGTGTGGTCTTAAACAATCAGGCAACTGCCAATGTCTTGCAACAAACCATAGCACACTGGGATATCACTCATAACGATGTCTTTATGGCTATCACGCCTTTTCATCATGACATGTCTGTATTCGATATTTTTGCGCCCCTGTCCGTTGGTGCGACGCTGGTCATCCCAACTACCGAGCAGCAAAAAGATGCGGGTGCATGGGCAACATTGATCGCCAAACATCACATCACACTGTGGTGTAGCGTGCCTGCCATTGTCGATATGTTACTGACGGCGAGCGGTCATGATCAAATCAAGACCCTGCGCTTCATTGCCCAAGGTGGTGACTATATCAATCCATCTATGGTTGCCCTGCTCAAACAAACCTTGCCTCAAGCGCGGCTGTTTTCTTTAGGCGGGCCGACAGAAACCACCATTTGGAGTATTTGGCATGAAATCCTTGACGACGATCAACACATCATTCCATATGGGAAGGCCTTAGCACACAACCAGTATCACATTCTAAATGAGCAGCACGCGCCTTGTGAGGCTGGTACTATCGGCACCATGTATATGTCTGGCATCAATTTATCAAATGGCTACTTATTGGATGGAGAGACACATCACAATGACTTTGTGCCTATTGAAACGATAAATGGCGGTGTGGTCATGGCCTTTAAGATGAGTGATTTGGGTTATTATCGAGATGATGGTGCAATCATATTTTCAGGACGCAAGGCAGGCTATCTCAAGGTCAAAGGCGTACGCATTGCAGCATCTGAAGTTGAAAATTCATTATCTAGCCATCCTGCCATTCATCATGCCGTAGTGATCAGTTGCACAAACCCTACCACCGATATCAATGAGCTGGTGGCGCTTTATACCATCGACAATATCGACAATACGCATGACATAAGCAATACCAACCGCGTGTCCAAGCAACAGCTGGGCGCTGTTGATCTAAGAGTCTATCTAAAAGATCAGCTACCAAGCTCGCACATTCCCTCTAAGTTTTTATTAATAGACGACATACCGCTGACAGCGAACCACAAAGTCGATCGCAACAAGCTATTAAGCCTAGCACAGGAACGATTATCTATAGCGCCAACATCTGTAATAATGCCTGTCACAGCGGGCATACCCACTGATCCCAGCCTGTCAGCAGAAGTGATTGATACCATCTTGACCTTATTCAAAAGCCATCTACCCGAGCATCAAACGCAAATGCTGAGGGGCGATACGCAACTGTTTGCTTTAAACCTAAAACCCAAACAGTTGATGACCATTGCCACACAGCTGTCACAGCAGCTGAATGTCTCACTTGATTTTTATTCACTGGTGGCCTGTAAAACACTGGGTGAGGTAATGACAAAAGTACAGCTTGCTTTAGACCGTCCATAAAGCTGCGCTACATAAAGAGGATCTAAAAAGGGTTTACCGCAGTAAACCTTTTTTAGATCCTCTTTATCTTTTTTATGTCTTTTTTAAGTGCTCATATAGTCTATCCATTTTAAAAAGAGTACGGTTCTACTGGGGTAAATTGTACGAAGCATCTGTCACGCTTGCGAACAGCCAGCGAGGAAAATTTATACCAGTAGAACATGATGACCGTACCACTTTTATTTTGGATTAACTATACCACCGTGCTAGCACCCTAACGTCGCACCACCATCCACCACCAGATCCTGCATGGTGATGTGTGACGATTGATCGCTTATAAAAAACATGATCGCGTTGGTGATGTCTTTAACCTGCGCTATTTTTTGTAGCGGTATGCCAAGTTTATACTGTTGAAGACTGCCTGTAATGGTGGTTTGCTCGCCATTGTCATCTGTCCATAGCTGCGTTTGCATCGCCGTCCCCGTGGATCCTGGTGACACCACATTGGCTCTGACACCATATTCAGCCAGCTCTAATGCGACGGTCTTTGTGAAGTAAGTCAGCGCCGCTTTTGATGCTCCGTAGGCAGACATATTGATACGCGGCATCGTGGCGGCATTGGATGACACCACAACGATACTGCCACTGCGTTTTTCTTTAAAATAAGGCGTCAATTTTTGGCAGAAGTGAAAGCAAGAAAACACATTTACCGCAAAGGTATCCAGCCAATCTGTCGATGGTATATCATCGTGCTGTCCCAAATGTAGGACACCTGCAACATGAATGAAATAGTCAGGAGGACTGACCGTTAATAGTGTCTCGCATAAATGTACAATCTGTTGTTCATCTCGAATATCGCAAATGTGTACCTGCTGTTGTAGTGCAGCGGGCAGTTTGTCTTTGGTCTTATCGATACCGATGACCTCAACATCCTCATCTAACAGGCGCTGCATCACATCTGCGCCAATGCCTTGATTGACGCCCACCAGCCACGCGGTTTTTTTTGTCACAGTGTGGTTTGTCATCATGCTGCTCCTTAAGTGGGTTTGAGTGGTTTACGCGCTGGTGTCACAGAGGCGTAGTATGGTTTTCATTTTGTCTTCTGTCTCACGCCACTCCGACTCTGGGTCAGACCCTTCGACGATACCAGCACCCGCATACAATCGTAATTTTTTATCATTCAGTAGCCCGCAACGAATGGTGACGACCCACTCGCCATTGCCTTCTGCATCCATCCAGCCCACCAAGCCTGTGTAATAGCCGCGCTCATACCCTTCATGCTGCAATATAAAATCTTTGGCCAATTGCGTTGGTGTACCACACACTGCGGGGGTTGGGTGTAGTTTTAATGCCAAGCTCAAAGCGTTGGGCGCCGCTTTTTTTAGTGTGCCTTGTAATGTTGAGGACAAATGAAACATGGTCGAGGTTTCAAGCACTTCTGGAAACTCAGACATACTCAGCGTCACACAGTCTGCCACCAGGTTGCGCGATATATTTTCGACAACGATTTTATGCTCGTGCTGATCCTTGATCGACTCATGCAAGGCTCGTTGGTTTCTTTGATTGTGCTCTAAGCTATCACGCTTGGGTCTAGAACCCGCTAGAGGATTGCTCTTAACGAGTCGATCATTTTTAGACAATAGTAACTCTGGGCTCGCCCCTAGTAGGTACTGCTGATTGTCTACGGGGATTACAAAGTTATAAGCGGTTGGGTTCTTATCTAGCAAGGCGTCTAAATAAAAGGCTAGGTTCTGCGACTCATCAAAACTAACATCCACTGCTTGTGACAGTACTATTTTTGTTAGCTCTGTATTTTTGAAAGTCTCTAACGCATAGTTGACGGTTTTTTTAAACTTATCTTGATCCACCAGTAAAGTTTTGTTCTTGATGTGCGTCTCGTTTTTTATCAGATCAGCTTTCAGATCAGATTTTTTGGTTTTTTTGTCCGACTTATCGTAGTCACTATAAAAATTTAATACCGCGTCATTTCTGATATCAAAAGGAATAGCAGCAATTAAGATTGGATTTTTATCGCCATTATTTTTCATCTCTTTAAAACGATCAGCAATACGCTGATTAAAATGCACCGTATCTGCTGCAGGTGTCATTAGCGTCTGCGAAAAATGCTTGCCGATCAGGTGATACTCCTTTGTGGAAAAGCAGGCAGAATATGATTCATGATTCGTCGGTGTTTCTAAATAGTGTTGTAAAGACATAATTGATATCTCACTGTGGTTATTGATGCATCGATCATTATTGCTACTTATTTTTCTTAAATATTAATAATAGTAATTTTGATAATCATTATCATTTGTAAATTATAGGCGGTACTTGTTTTGATATCTCTAGGATAGAGAGCAGATGGTGATGATATGCTGCCCTGTCATCACCCATTGCACCTGCATCACCGTTTGGGTCAGTCCGTTTGCTTGTACCTTCTGCGTGCCATCAATGATGGTAAAAGTCATAACCTCACCAGACACGCCTATATACTCAAACGCTAAAAAACTCAGTAATATATTGTATTTGGCGTATATCGCCTTAATGAGACTCTCTTTAGCAGAAAATATCATTAAATAGATATAATGATTTGGATGTATGCCACACAAATACTCTAGCAGTGTCATAGTTTCTTGATGATTTAAAAAAGCATGATTATTTAAACAAGCATAGTGCTGAGGCTCAGCACGATCAAAGCAAACCTGATGCTCAAAACAGACATTGTTTATTTTGGCCTCAATATCCACCCCTATAGCACTACAATTCTGCATAGATGATTGCCGATAAGCGCAGCAGATCGCCGTACACGATGTTTTGTCACCTGTGTGGCTAATGCTTCCCGTCATGCCATCTGGCCATAGCGGCTCGCCATACTTTCCTTTTAATACGGTAAAATGGGCCAAGCCCAACGCCTGTAAGGCAAGCTTTGCCGCCAAGCGCCCTGTCAAAAAATCCAGCTTTCGCTTTGTGGATACGCGGGTTACTGCCTCTGGTAAGTCAATATCAAAACAAGCATACGCCGCCTCTATCGCAAAATTGGCGGTCAATACACTCACAGACAGCTGATGTATTTGGTGATGCGCGAGCACTATGGTGTGATACGTCAGCCGAATATGCTGTTGTATGTCACTCAGCGCCCGCGCATCTTGTGCCAATAAAGCACTGGTGTCCGATACCTCACGCTTTATGGTGTGGTAACGCATACAGCAAACCCTCCTCTATTTTTTTTAGCATTTGCGCACGCGATGACGGATTTAAAAAATAAAAATGATCGCCTGTCAGTGCATGACACCCCAAAAAAACCTCAGAATGCGCCTGCCACGCTTGCATCATCGCCTCGTCTTCGATATCTGGATCATCAATACCATAAAATACAATTAAAGGCGCGGTTAAGGGCGCAGGTGTATTGGTTACCTGCTGACAGATAAGCTGGTTACTGACAGAAAAATCATTACGAATAATGGTCAAGAAATAGTTCAGCGCTGCTGTATTTTGTAAAATCTCAGATGGAAAATTATTATAATGCGTCAGTTTTTCGATAATCTCATCATCCGTTAAGTGCTGCCTGCCACAGATATGTTGTAAATATTGCGGCGTTGGGCGACTGCTGACCACCACCAATGCCAGCAATCCAAGCGCATCCTGTGTGCGCAGATGATCGATCACCGTCCACAACAAAGCGCCACCGACACTATGTCCAAATAAAATATAAGGCATGTCTTTATAGGACATAATCGTCTGAGCAATGTCTGCCGCCAATACATTTGGATCATTAACCAAGGGTTGCCCCGATCTGCTACCATGCCCCGGATACTCTATCGGTATGACTTTTATATGGCGATGTTCACAGGTCTTGGCCATTATCGGCTGCCATGCGCGATAGATCGCAGAGCTGCTGCCGGCTGGTGGCAGACAAAACAGGTGATAACAGTTATTCATTGACGTCATATTTACCCAGCTTTATATCTCTATGTTTCATCATCTATAGTGTCTGTGTTCAAATAAAGAAGCGAATACAGTAGCGAACCGCACAAAAGAAAAATAACTTTTAATCAGGCGGTTTTATAGCAGCGTCTCTTTTTATTTATATTCGACTATATCAGACCTATAAGGCGATAGATTGTGTCGGCTGCCAGATCGTCGCATCACGATGTGTCACAAAAACCACCGTAGCAGACAAGGCGCGAATGCTATCGGCAATACCTTTTTCGATTTGTTCATCTAAAGCTGATGTCGCTTCATCTAATACTAAAATGGGCGCTTTTTTGAGTAATGCGCGTGCCAGTGCGACGCGTTGACGCTCTCCTCCTGATAAAGCCGCGCCTTGCTGACCCACGGACTGATGTATCCCCTCAGGGGTACGATCAATCACAGACTCCAGCCTCATTTTTCGGGCAATGCTGTCAATCTCAACGTCTGATGCTTGCGGATTGCCAATACGGATATTTTCAGCCAGAGTGCCTGTAAATACGATGGGATCTTGAGGGACATAGGCGATATGCGCCGCCAGATCTTCATATGCCATGTCACTGATCTTTACGCCGCCGAGCAAAATATGACCGTGTTCAGGGTCATCAAAGCGCATCAATAACTCAAGCAAGGTGCTCTTACCGCTGCCGCTCACACCCGTGACCCACACTCGATTGCCTTCTGGAATGTCAATATTGATGTCTTTTAAGACGGGTGCATGACTTACCTGACGTATACTTAGCTGATAGTCAGCAGTAGCAGATTTGAAAAGGGCAGGCTCAGGCAGCGTTGGTGTATTGATCGCCTGCTGATAATTCTGTAAAGAGGCTTTTAAATCATTAATACCCAAACCTGCCACAGCCAGTTCATCAAGTGGGGCGGCTGCACGACCGACCAAAACCAGTACCGCCAAGATCATTACCGCACTACTGCCACCTGTGATAATGAGGTAAGCGGCCATACCAGCTATAGGTAACACGGTAGCTAGGTTTGAGACAAACACAGCCATGGCGGCAGCGTGGTTGGTGCTTTTTAAGGTATCTTCTTGAATACACCAGCGCTGCTCAATACGGGCGATGGCGCGTTTGGGCCCTGCCGCTGTTCTTAATAACTCCATATGATCTACCAATTCAAGCGTGGCTTCTGCGGTGCTGGCTTCTGCCTTATGCCGATTGTTATCAGCACGACTTAGCGCCCGCTGTGATAAAAATTGGACGATCAGAGACAATATCAATAGCGCTGCCGCCACTAATGCCAGCGTCAACCCTGCAACCATGCCAATCCCAAAGATTAAAAATAAGGGGATACAGGGCGCATGCAAGAACTTTTGCAGCTGATGCGCGGGGATACTCATAAATCCTGGTATACCTTGACCAGCAATGGTTGCAACCTGAGCACGATGCTCATTGGTAAACCAAGACAGCTTGGTACGCGAGAGAGCTTGACCCAGCGCCGCGTACAAGTCGCCCGCCAGTCGCACACCAGTTAAGTAACCTGAACGATTGACCAATACGGTAGCAAAAATGGCGGCACAAGCGGTGACTAAGACCCATTTGGGTGACCATTGATTGACAATACCTAGTGCCAGCGCGGTATAAGCAATGGCTTCTAAGACAGCAACCGCTATCCAGCCTACCCCTACTGTCATCAATCGTCTACGCGCAATCGCTGGCAATGACGGTGTCGGCTTTTTGTGTGGTGTGTCTAGGGTAATACTCATGACAAGCGCTCCAGATCAGTATTGGGTATCAGCTCTAGTCGAGCATCTGTTTGATCGGCCAATGCCTTATCATGCGTCACCATAATGATGGTCTTTTCTTGATTGTGTGCTTCATCTAGCAAGGCTGTTAGCACTTTTGTAATCCTCGCGTGATCCAAAGCGCTGGTGGGTTCATCAAGTAGAATGATAGGTGCTGATGATAAAAATACGCTGGCAAGACCGATACGCTGACGTTCGCCGCCTGAGAGCGACTGAGCATCGGCGCTCAGATCCACGCTCAGCTGAGCGCACTCTAGTGCCGCGTTAAGCGCGTGATCTGTAGCATTCGGGGCAAATAGTAGTAGGTTGTCTTTGACGGTTGCAGGCAGCACATCACCCCCTTGCGGTACGAACAATACGGCATTATGTCTGGTGTATTCATCCAGCTTGGCTATGTTTATGTTTGCCAGCTGCACCTGTCCGGCGTGCAATGGCTCAAAGCCTGCCAATATGCGCAGCAGCGTCGTTTTACCCGCGCCGCTGGGCCCTGTGATGGCAGTGACGGCATTTGTCTTAAACGTATGCGTCAGCCCGTCAATAATCTGGACATTATTGATCACCATCTCAGCGTCTGTAATTTTTAGCGTGAACGGCGCTGATAGCTGCGTTATTTGACCCTTGGGTAATATGGGTTGTTGTAATAATGCAATCAGCCGACTTGCCGCGGCTTTACCAGCACCAACATAATCCAGCCCATGCCCCAGACGTAACGCGGGACTGACCACGGCGAGACTGAAAAACAAGATCGTGGCTAGCACTGAGGTGTCGTAGTCATAAGCAATCAGATAAGCAATCGCAAATGTCGCTACCGCTTGTAGTAGTGCCACGGCCATACCTGCGAGCGTCGCCACTTTACTCACCCACATGACCAAGCTGTCTGTAAAGCGCTTGGTGGCATCATGATAAGCAGCCAGCGCCCCCGACTGTTGACCGTAGATACGATTGACGCGGATACCACGTGCATAGTCATCTACAGCGGAGATAACCTCGCCCACCACCTGCATGCGCGCAGCACCATCACGCGCTGTCACGCGCGGCACAATGACTAGATAATATAAAGACGCGATCACACCTGGCAGTAAGACCCACAGCGCCACAGCGCCTGCCACACTCACCAATATAACAATAGATACCAGCGGTAAAATCGCAAAGCTTGTCACCTCTGAGGGCAGATGCGCCACCATATGATGCAGCGTCGCAATATCTTCTGACACCAAGCGCCGCAAGGACTGATCGCCTTGCTTGGATAATGTGCTGGCAGGCAATCGGGTCACGTGATTGGCCACTTGCCGCCGCAATCTTGCAGAAAACGCCGCTTCTGCATCATGAGCCAGCGCCGAGGCGGCGGCGGCAAACAAAGCACCTAGCAACCACAGCCCCACAGCCGCAATCACCCACGGTAATGCGATATCATCGATTAATTTGACCAAGCACCACAGCGCCCCAAGCATGGCCAGACCAGATAAGGACGAGGACAGAACGCCAATAGAGAGCTTGGGGAGTGCAGGACGTAAAGCAGGCATGATTACAGGGTCAGTCATCAAGCTGCGCAATGTTAACTTGCTCATTGATTTCTCCGATGACCGCGGTTGGTTTGTTCCATAAATTAAATCCAGCGCGCTTATTTACCAATATGATTGGTTGTCAGCATGATTAGAAAAAGGTAGCGGTCAATAGGTTTGATCGCTTTGCACTCAAGGTTAGGTAGAGCAGTGATATTAAGATTAAGTGGTACTAAGACCGCATTAGCTGAGCTGTAAACGCTCTTGTAAGCTTGCGACCACATCTTTAATCAAAGCATCAATCTTATGACTGTCTTTATGATGTGCGGTCGCAATCAGATGGGCATGACCCTCAGAAACAGCAAGGCTATGCTTTTTCCACACTGCCTCAGCGGGGCACGGAAACACCACAGTGATAGAGTTGGGGTTGCGCCATGCATCAACCCCGGCTGCTTGGAATTGATCAACCGCGTATTGAGCCATTTTCAGACAGCGTTGAATACGTTGCTGCCACTGCTGTGCTGAACGATTATGAATAGCCGCCCACATAAATAGTACGGAGTGACCATTTCGAGAGCCACTAATGGTTTGATCGCGGGCGCAGATATAGTCGATATCCACGGCGATACGATCAACGTTTTTACGCTTTGCCACCACAATACCGCATGGCACAGGCGAGCCAATCATTTTATGTCCAGACACACTGATAGAGTCGATACCATCGCCAAATGAAAATGGCTGCGGACAGTCCACAAAAGGCAAAATCATACCGCTGAGCGCCGCATCTGCATGCAAATAGTAGTCCTGACGACGGATGCCAACGTGCTCTAATTGCTGTTGAATGATTTTTATATTGTCTACCGCCCCTGACATGGTCGTACCAATATTGGCGAAGATGATAGGGTTTTTGTCCCCATTGCGCTGCACCTGATGAATCAAATCATCGTAATCGATTTCACCATTTTCTAAAGACGCAATAACACACGACTTCATACGCAGCAGTTTGGCAATCTTTAAGACTGAATAATGCGTCTCTTTGGAGTAGTACAACGTGGCATGGGGAAACAGCTCTCTTGCTAAATAGCAGCAGAACATGTTCCCTTCTGTCCCACCATTAGTGACATAGCCCCAGCTGTCCTTAAAAGGTATTTGAAACAAATCGGCATAGTAATTCATCACCTCTTTTTCAAATGCAAATGAGTTCAGCGCATAGTTACTGGGTGCGTCCCAGTCGCCGCAGTTATTGAGGGAAAAATTAAAAAATCGATACAAAGCAGAATAGTCGAAGTCTGCAGATTCAGGATAGCCAACATTAAAATACTGATTTTTTAGGCAATAATGCCAAAAATCATTAAGACGTTCTTGACAAGTAACAGATAGCATCACATTCATTCCCACCAAAGATTGGGTTACATATGGGTGTTTTTTACGATTAAAAATTAAACTAAAGTAAGTTTAATTTTATTAGATACGTACTTACAGACCATTAGTCACCGCTGCATTTTTTTGTCAGTCAATTATAAGTAAAGGCTTTGGAGCCTTGTCATGAATAGGCTATTTGGGTATGGCTGAATTCACAATCTTGACAAGAGTTCTGATTATAATGATAATGATAATGATAATCAACCTCATTTAAGAATTAAGATTCTGATTGACCTATCAGCGCTTAGCACGCTGGTATATTTTGGTAGGTTTTATTTGTGCATACCCTCTTTACATATATACCTCTTAACACAAATGAGGTTTTTATTAATTTTTATTCAATAGGACAAATCATGTTGGCACAGAATTCTACAGCACACGTACAGCCGCCTATGCCAGTCAGCGACTACGAAGAACATATTTGGATGCTACAATTACAACAACCTGAACAGGTTATTCGACATAGTGAGGCTTGGCGGCTGAGTAGTGATATCGATGAGGGAATATTACGCCAAGCGATTAAAGACACTATCGAAGAGATACCTGATTTAAATGTCAGATATCGTTTTAGTGATGATGGAGACTTGTATAAATACCAATATGAACAATCTGAGTGCTGCTTACAGACGGCTAGCATGGCTATTACCGATATCCCTACCTATATATCCAAGCTCAAGGATATGCCATGGAATGCGGCGCTTAACCCACCTTTTGATTCATTTATTGTACATACTGAGTGCGATACTGTTCTTATATTGGCGCTGCATCCCATACTTGATGAGACCCATCAACTGGCAAATATTACTGGTATCATACAAAACCGCTATCATCAGCGGATGCCGCAGGATGCTACTCTGAGCTGGACAGCCATTGAAGCGCCAGTATCAACTCCCAACACACAAAAAAGCGCCTCAGAGCAGGCGCAAAATCAAGAAGTGCGTACTGCCATTATCCTTGGCGAATTTCGCGCTGCGCTGGCAGAGCCTGAGATGACGGCAACAGATGATTTCTTTGATTATGGCGGTCACTCCTTATTGGCCACTCGTATTATTGGCAAGCTTGCCCAGTCTCATGGTATTGACATTGGTTTTAACGATTTTTTTAAATCACCCTCAGCTGCCGCTCTTTCCAAGCATGTGAGCGTCAATACAACGGATCACACGACCGAAACACCAACAGCAGCGACTGACGCTACCGTCTTTCAAGAACAAGCTCCGCTGACATTGGCGCAGCAGTTTTTGTGGCATGCTTATACGGCCTATGAGTTTAGTCCGATATACAATCTACCCTTTGCTGTCGCTTTTTCTGAGGCGGTCGATGAACAGATTCTCTATCAAGCTTTTAGCGACATCATCAAACGTCATGCCAGTTTGCGTACGACCTTTCACACACAGAACGATGTAACGATACAGCGCATTGTGCCTGTCTCAGAGCTGGATAAATATCAATGGTTTTGGTTTAGTGAAGACAGTCAAGGCGTCACCCTAACTGATGAAGCCGATTATCAATTTGACCTCGCCTCTGAGTTGCCATTAAGAATTCGCTTTTTGCAAAGCCCAGCATCTGAACCACAAGTATTGTCCTTACTGATACATCATATGATTATTGATGAGTGGTCATTAAATACCATCATGGCAGACCTCTCTCAGGCTTATCTGTCTCGATCGCTGCATCAAGAGCCGCAGTGGAATACAAGCGCAGGCAATATCAATGATTTTTCCCTATTGCAACAGCTGCAAGGTATAAACCAACAACATGTCAATTATTGGACAGACAAGTTACGTGACGCTCCTAAGGGCTTTACGCCGCCTGACCCAGGTGCCACTATCACGTCAAATGAAGTATCAACCAACGCGCAATGCATAGAGCTGGATCTGGGTACAGCGGCCTATCAGACAATATCCGCCTTTGCTCGGCAACATGGTTCGTCCTTATTTGCGACTATATATACAGCGATTGCCTTGTCTTTACACAAGCAAAGTGGGTTAGATGATATCGTTATTGGTACGTCTGCCTCTGGCAGAACCGATGCCGAATTCTTCGATACGGTTGGTTATTTTACAACGATGGTCGCACATCGCATCCAATTCGATACTGAGCAATCAATTGAATCGCTACTCAACGATATTACGTTTACCATCAATGACTCTATGCGCTATGCAGACATTCCGATTGATATTATTCAAAAATCACTGGGAATGTCCCCTACCGATGGCTTACTCTTTGATGTCTATATACACATTCATTCAAATAATGCCTTAAATGGCGCGTTAACTGCTCCTAATAATAAAGCGATAAACTATCAACAAATACCACCGAAAAAAGATATCTCGATGTTTGGGTTACATTTTGAGATTATGGATGACGTATTTGAAGAAGATCAGCATGCTTTGCGCATAGTGACCACCTATCAACAAGACCGCTATTCTACGGCGCTGGTAGAGAGTATTTGTGATAAGGTCAGTCAGATATTAGAGATACTAAATACGACCAACGGCAGTGATTGTAAGCTCGGTCAAGTGCTACTCTGATGCGATTTAAGAGCGCAAATTTACACGCGATTTTTGATATATTGGTATATGCAAACTTCTTCATAATGGTGCTGTATTTTTCAATGCGATTGGCGATAAATTATATCAATCGCCCAGCTAAGGTCATTTGATTCTTTCTCGTTCGTTAAAGACGCAATACTCACTGTCCTTACAAGATCACTCCAAAATTTCTGAATTTAGAAGAACAGTGGCTAATATCGTAGAAGGCAAGGATTCTCGCTTGTTTGTGATATATAGCCTCTGCTCTATTTATCACTGTGATGCGGCCATTGAGTATACACAGCGCCTAAAATAGCTATCTGATAAAGTAAAACAAAAAATACTCATAGTCATGAGAAGCTACTTTGAAAAGCCGCGTACGATTCTTGGCTGGTTCATGAACTAATTTGCAATATACCTGTGCTATTCTTTTATTTTAATATGCCTCCTCGTGAACCTCATTTTAGGTAGCCATAAGTTAAATTGACGGTGCCCGATGATAAGTTCATGGGATTATAATTATATGATAAACCCTTATTAAGGTTGGTTGATGATCGATTAATTCTCATACATACTACCTATTCATAAAGTCATCTTCATCACCACTAATACAGTTACTAGCTGAGCTGTCTTAAGGAATTAATATAAAGAACTATCATTGATTCTATTGTATTTGTAATCAAGCTTAACGTATTAAACCATGTAGCTAGTTAACCCGTTTGATGAACTTGTTCTGCTCATCGTTGCTAAGCTTATTACCTTCATAATGCACATTAGGTGCAGAAGTATTCGCCACCAAGTGACAATCAGCTCAAAGTCAAAGCAATAACCCTTCTGGATGCCTATTACTCTATATCATTGATAAGAACCTATACAAGTTCTGACAATGCTCCTACTTGGCACCTCAGTAAGTCCAATTCTATATACACCTTATAGATGCTAATATTATAGCTAACTACGTTGTAATACGTTTTTGTTTAGAGTCACCAAAATAGCCCTCCAGATTAGTGAAACATTCATTGGTCTTTTCTCACATCTCTCGCTCTTCCTGAGATACCTTAATCTAAAGCATTGAGTTGATACCTTCCAAATTTGTTCGACCTTTATCCATTAGCTACATTGATAGAATGACTGACTCTAATATTACTGCTGACTTGAGTAAATCTAGCTAGCTCCGACATAGTCGGAGCGCTTCACCAACGATTATCCAGTATTACGCAGACCTGCTGCCAAGGCATTGATACTACGTATTAATGGGTCTTCAACGGCAAGGTTGCCATGGTTAACATCACCTGTCGCCTCTTTTTGTCTGGCACGCTTTAACAGCTCGATTTGGATATAGTTAGTTGGATCTAAATACGCATTTCGCCATTCAAGGGAAGCCGAAAGACTCTGCTGATGCGCCAATAACGATGTCTGATTAAGCAAAGCGTTTAAACCTGAATAGGTCAGCTCGTGCTCGTCAGTCACCGCTTTCATAATCTGTTCACGTAAAACCTCATCGTCACATAACTGGCTATAAGCCTGAGCAATACTCATATCAGATTTGGTAAACGCCATTTCAATATTGCTAATAAACACGTTAAAGAATGGCCAGCAGTCATTCATCTCCTTCATCAAATCTTCATCATCGATGACGCTATGTAAAGCACTGCCGACACCATACCAAGCAGGCAGTGTAAAGCGTGCTAATGACCAACCAAATACCCAAGGAATCGCGCGCAAGGTGGTCTTACTTGGCAGACCTTTGTTACGGTGCGCTGGACGTGAGCCGATATTTAATAAAGAGATTTCTGCTACTGGCGTTACTTGGGAGTAGAACTGATAAAACCCTTCAGTATGATCAGTCAGCTGACGATAACGCTGTTCCCCCGCATCGGCTAAACGTGCAAAGAGCGCTTCATAATTTGGCAATTCAGGCGGTTGCACCACAAACCTTGATGAGCAAGCTTTAAGCGTACCAGTGATGCCCATGGTGAGCTCAAATACCGCCGTATCAGTGTTGGCATATTTGGCATAAAGAACTTCGCCCTGCTCGGTTACTTTAATTTGTCCGTGCAGTGTCCCCGCAGGTTGCGCGGCAATCGCTTTATGTGTTGAGCCACCACCACGACTGACAGAGCCACCGCGACCATGAAACAAGCGGGTTTTGATACCATATTCATCAGCGATACGGTTAATGGTTTGCTGCGCGCTATAAAGCTGCCACGCAGAAGTAATAATGCCGCCATCTTTTGAAGAGTCTGAATAACCTAACATGATTTCTTGGGTGTTATCTGAGTGTTGTAGCAGCACTCGATATAGCGGGTTATCTAAAACGGCAGGTAGAATCTGATCGATATTTTTAAGGTCTTCGATGGTCTCAAACAACGGCGCAACGGGTAAGTCAGCAGATAACTGCCCCTTATCATCAATCTTACATAAGCCTGCAAAGCGCATCAGTAGTAAAACTTCTAATAATTGGCTGGCATTATTGGTCATCGAGATAACATAACTGCCAAAAGTGTCTTGTCCAACCAGTTTGCGTAATGTGGCCACCGAGTTCATCAAGGCCAATTGTTCGCGTGTTTTATCACTCAAGTTATCGGTGTAAATAAGCGGTGTGCCCGGCTTTTCAAGTAAGCGCGTGAGCCACTCTTGGCGCTCGGTTTCACTAAGGGTTTGATAGTCTGGCAAATTAGAGGCATTGGCAAAAATATCAGCTATCACCTCACTATGATAAGAGGACTCTTGACGAATATCGAGCGCTGCTAGATGAAAACCACAGGTTTTGACCAGACGAATCATATCTAGCAATAAGCCTTCGCCATGTGCCTTGTCGTGAGTATTGACACTTTTTCGGATGATGCGTAAATCTTCTAACAACTCTTGTGGGTTGGCGTAAGCATCATGGGCAGCTTCAGGATCTGTACCTTTGCTTTGAATGTGGCGATTGGTCGCTTTTATTTTGGCAAGGATAATCGATAACAATCTTCGGTACGGCTCATTACCGTAATCATCAAGATTATAATCAAAGACTCGTCTGTCGAGCTCAACGTAACTTTCAATCTTTGCATACACTTCAGGTTCGATAGTAACAATCGTATCGCTATGAATAAGCTGGCGACGTAGTTTCTTGAGCAGCACTTGATAATGGCGCAAAACAGCATTGGCATGCATCAATACGGCCATTTCTGTGGTGTCATGAGTGACAAAGGGATTACCGTCTCTATCGCCACCTATCCAAGAGCCAAAGCTCATGAACGCCGGTAATGGATAATCTGTTAGCTCAGGATAGATATCAACAATAGCGTCTTTAATATTGCGATAAACCTTAGGAATGGCGTTGAATAAACTGGCATTGAAATAGTGTAAACCATTATTTATCTCGTCATAGACCAAAGGCTTACGCGTCCGTACCTCATCCGATGACCATAACAAATCGATCGTTTGCGCCGTTTGTTCTTTTGCTTGCTGGTAGGCAAAACTGTTTTCAGGAAGATTGTTTAAAGCATCGCTATGCGTAAAGAGACTTTGTAATAGATTCATGGTCGTACGGCGGCGTGCTTCAGTCGGATGGGCGGTAAATACTGGGATGAACTTTAGTTGCTCAATGAGCTCTTGCATTTGGGCGGGTTCAATATTGCGTTCACGACACTCAAGGAGCGTACGACGAAACGATCCTTCCCAGCTGTGCTCTGATTGCATACGTAAGGCTTGACGCTGCTCGCGTAAGTAGTTTTCTTCACTTAGATTGGCTAAGAAGAAATAGATAGAAAAGCTGCGTATGACATTTTTTAAGGTTTGATTGTCTAACGAGGCGATGAAGTCGATGAGTTGTTGCTGGTTCGCGTCGTTAGGCGCGCGTCGTTGTTGAATAAAACCTTGGCGTAGGGTTTCAATCGTATGGAGCGTTTGTTCGCCGCTCTGGCGAGAAATCGCATCCCCTAGAAATGATCCTAATAAGCTAATGCGCTCACGTAATACGTCGTTATCTATAGTCATCCTTGATCTCCTGATCAAATTCATTAAAAATAGTCGTGCCGTCTTAAATGTAGGTTCTCTATGGTGTAAGCCACTTAACCTATTTATGTGGATCTTGAAGCTCTCCCTGCTCATCAGCCTATACGTTGCCAGCTCTATGTATTAATCATTTATTTTTTGGTGATACTGGGTCAGCCAATTCTCTAAGGTATATACGTCTATCCCTGGTAAGTCAAAAATATTATGAGTTTCACTCTTATGCTTGATGACTAAACTAACGGCTTTAAATTTAACTATCCAGTTTTGCCAAACAGTCAGAATTAATATCAGCAATTGTTTTGGCACCAGTCAAGGTCATCGCGACGCGCATCTCTTTATCTAGCAGTTCTAGCAAATTACTTACCCCTGCACTGCCATCCGCCGCTAAAGCATAGATAAAGGCGCGCCCTAGCATGCAAATATCGGCTCCCAAAGCCAACATACGCACAATATCTAAGCCATTGCGTATGCCAGAGTCGGCTAAGATTTTAATCTCTCCTTTAACCGTATCAGCAATAGGAGGCAGCGCCCGTGCACTGGATAAAACACCGTCCAGTTGTCGTCCACCATGATTGGATACGACTATACCGTCTGCCCCAAAACGCACCGCATCTTTGGCATCTTCTGGGTCCAAAATACCTTTGATGACCATAGGTCCATCCCAGTATTCCCGAATCCAATCTAAATCTTTCCAAGAAATGGAAGGATCAAAATTATTACCTAGCCAGCCTATATAATCTTCTAACCCTGTTGGCTTACCTAAATAAGTAGAGATATTGCCCAGATCGTGCGGACGGCCATTTAGCCCTACATCCCATGCCCATTGCGGATGCGTCACAGACTGGAAGTAACGGCGCATAGCGGCATTTTTACCGCTCATGCCAGAGTGCATATCTCGGTAGCGTGCCCCTGGTACCGGCATATCCACCGTAAAGACTAGAGTCGAACACCCCGCCGCTTTGGCACGTTCCAAGGCGTTTTTCATAAAGCCTCGGTCTTTTAATACATAAAGCTGAAACCACATTGGACGGATGATTTTAGGCGCCACTTCTTCAATCGGACAAACCGAAACCGTCGACATGGTAAACGGAATGCCTTTTTGATCGGCTGCCATAGCAGCTTGCACCTCCCCGCGACGTGCATACATACCTGTCAGACCCACGGGTGACAAAGCTACAGGCATAGATAGGGTTTCATTAAATAACTGCGTCTCTAAGCTCAGTTGTGACATATCATTCAGTACACGCTGCCTAAGGGCAATTTGTGATAAATCTTCAACATTACGTTTTAAGGTATATTCCTCATAAGCACCGCCATCTATGTAATGAAATAGAAAGGGTGGCAGTCGGCGCTTGGCAGCAGCCCTGTAGTCGTTTGGAGATGAAATAATCATATGCTTACCTTTTTTATCCTAAATTTGTACTCATGCTTCAGCATAAAGCTCAGCCCACACTAACTATTACACACAGCACGAGCAGTTGCGTTTATTTTTTGATGTTTTACCAATGCCAGGATTAAAGGTATTGGTTGGGTCTAAGCTTTTATAGAAGTTCCGCAAATCAGGTTCTGCTTCATATAAGTGCCCGACATTATGTTCAGCAGGATATTTTGCGCCACGTTGATTCAACAGCTCTAGCATCATCGTTTTCACATATTGAGCGTCACTACCCTTTTTCAAAATATAGTCTTGATGAAACACATAACAAAAGAAGTGTCCGTAATATAACTTCATTTCTAAATGCTGTGTAATTGCTTCAGGTAGGGTTTCAAGCCACTCTAATTCATTACGGGGTATAGCAATATCGAGCGCTAATATCTCGCCTACTTCTTTTTCATGGATGACCTCATATCTTAATGCTGCACCGGCGGCTGCGAAACGGTTCAAAAAGGCACTTTCTGACTCTTCTTTACTACATTCAAAATAGCTACCGCTTTTTGATGCCGCAAAAAATGACTGCAAAAATTCTTGTGCTTCCACTATCCCATCATCGCTCATTTTTATTATGAGGTGATGCTCGTACTTATCACGGTACGCCAGCATGCGCTCAGGTAAATGTTTTGGAAATAAGTTAGCTATAAACTGCATGACTTTATCGGTGAAATGCTTTGGCATCCACGACCACTTATGAAATTTAGCGTCAATAGCGCCTTTAATAGAGAATAATCTTGGTAAGGCATCTGTACCAAGATGCTTGATACTTAAAAAAGTGTCTTTACCGTATTTAGCGGATACATCAAATATATCGCGATGCATATATTCGCCAACTTCAGGAGTATTTTTGAAAGTTGATAGTATCTGCCTTCTTAACTGGGCAAGCTCGCTGACACTATTACTGCCTATATAGAAAGCTTTCTCTTTTGTAGCGGTTGGATAAGTATCTAGGCGTACTGCAAATACCGCCAACTTGCCCGCACAGCCACTGGCTTCATACAGTCGGCGCTTATCAGCATTAAAACGGCTTGGCGTACTTGCATCAATATCTTTTACTCTGGCGATATATTCTTTGTCTGATGCCATCTTGCCACTGTCAGGTAGCTTTCTCTTATCAAAATTACCATTTTGCAATCTCGTCAGTATTTCTTCCGGGGTATCCCCTAGCACCATATCTAGGTGGTTGACCAACACCAATTGACCTTGTTCGTTAATCTGCGCAAACAAAGCCAGCTCAGTGTAAGCAGGGCCTCTTTTCACCAAGGACCCTCCCGAGTTATTAGAAATACCACCAATAATAGACGCCCCTAAAGTCGAGGAACCAATGACCGAATGCGGCGCTCTATTCACCGCATTCAGCTGACTTTGTAATTGGTGTAGCGTCGCCCCAGCCAAACTGATTACTTGCTCATTATCATTTATCAAATATAATTGATCTATTGCCAGCGTATTAATGACCACCACAGGTCTATCATAGTCATTACCGCTTGGCGTTGAGCCTTCGGTTAGGCCTGTTTTTGCCGCTTGCATGATAATAATGCAGTTACCTTCAACGCATACTTCTAGGCAACGCCAAATCTCCAGCAAGGTTTGTGGAAACAAAACCGCTAAAGCGTTACCACCACCAGAGCGCCATCCCATTCTATAGTATTCGTTTTTCTCTAGATCAGCTTGAATATTGCGAGCGCTTAGTACGTCTGTGAGCTTATTAAGGACTTGATCAGGGCTGAGTATATCCTGAGAAGACATGTCTGCTGAAGAGATGCGACCCTCCTTATCTAGTGATGGTGTGTCATTCATGATGTTAGAGGACCTTGGTAACTAAAAATATAAATGGCGGCCATGACGATGATGCCACAGAACAACACATAATATAGAGTAGGTAAAATAGTACGCCGAAGCGTCGCGCCCTCCATTCCAAGTAAACCCACCGTTGCGGATGCAGCCACTACGTTGTGTATGGCAATCATATTACCCGCTGCCGCACCAACGGCTTGAGAGGCTATGATTAAAGAAGGTGAAATACGTAGGCTCATCGCCGCTTCATACTGAAATTGACTAAACATCATGTTAGAGACGGTATTAGAACCCGCGATAAAGGCTCCTAGTGCACCAATCGTAGAACTAATTAATGGAAAAGCGTTGCCAAAAGTACCCGCAAACAACTCAGCACTTGCGACTGGCATACTCGCCACATCGGATAAGTTGACCCCTGAATTGATAAAGATTCTGACCATCGGAATCGTAAAGACCAGTACAAACCCAGCCGCTAAGACCGTTTTGGTTGATTCTTTAAAGGCATTATTTAGTGCACTACCTGGTTGTTTGGTTTGCAGAGCAGCGGCAACCAAGGCGCTTATTATTAACAAGCCTCCAGGTAAGTACAGAGGACTAAAGCTAGCGCTTATATCTACCTCACCTAAAACAGACGTAAAATCTAACGTCGCAGTGGTTAGTAAGGATTCAAATCTAGCAAACACTCTTGAACAAACCAACAAAAGCGCAACGAGCAAATAAGGGAACCATGCCATAACCGCAGACATCTTTTTACTGGTTAAATCCAGCGTCACATCTTCCTTACTGACCACCAACTTACCCATCCATTCGCTTGGCCAGTTTTTTTGAGGTTCAAAGTCCCATGTCGTTTTTGGCACTAAGAACCCTCTTTTGGCAGCGTTTACAACAATGGCGATACTCACTAAACCCCCAACCAGTGAGGGAAACTCAGGCCCTAAAAAGACACCCGTTAAAATATAAGGAATCGTAAAGGCCAAACCGGCAAATATAGCAAATGGCCAAATAGCGAAGCCTTCTTTCCAGCTTTTATTTTTGCCAAAAAAACGTGTGAGCATCATCACCATAAAAAGGGGCATAAACGTCCCAATGACACCGTGAATCATAGCGACCTGACTGGTTATAAGCTGCAAAAAGCTATCCCACTGTAGCCCTTCTTGTGCAAGCCGAGCGCTAATGGCTGCGGTATCTAAGCCCTTACTTACCCCTATCACAATAGGCGTGCCGACTGCCCCAAAGGATACCGGTGTACTTTGTATCATCATTCCCATTAATACTGCACCCAGCGCCGGAAAGCCTATCGCCACCAGTAAAGGAGCGGCAATAGCGGCAGGTGTACCAAAACCAGAGGCGCCTTCAAGAAAGGTGCCAAAACACCAGGCAATAATAATGGCCTGAACCCGTCTATCTGGCGATACGTTGGTAAATCCAGCACGAATAACGGCAATGGCACCCGTATGCTTTAAGGTATTCAATAAAAAAATAGCCCCAAAGACTATCCACAATACCGAAACCGTAATGACCAAACCTTGAATGATGGATGAGGACACTCTAGTGAGCGTCATATCCCATATAAAAATAGCGAGCGCCGCGGTAACGGCTAAAACTATCGGCATTGTTTTTTTGGCTGACCATTGCAAGCCTATCAAAAAAATACCAGAGAGAACGATTGGCAGTAATGCCAGTAGGCCATATATTGTTTGATTCAAAATCATAACATCCTTTTTTATTGTTTAATCTTCCTTGAACCAAGTCATCAAAGCCTTATTTGGACAGCTATATGATGACTAAGTTGTATTAAATATTCACAAACAGGGACTGTTAATTTGCTAAAGCTGTCTTGCAGAAAAAACCGAGCACGACTTGCGACAGTTTTTGGCGCAATGTTCAAAACGTCCTAAAACAGTCTACGCCTTGTTAATTAATTGATATATTGCATCAATGGACAATGTCATTTTCTTTTTTTGCTATAATCTAACCCGTATTACACCAATTGGAGCACAAGTATGGTCAAAGCTGACGATATGGTTTTATTCGTCCAAGTTGTTGATGAAGGGTCGTTTTCTAAGGTCGCTGAAAAGATGTCATTAACCAATTCAGTAGTGAGCAAGCGCATTGCAAAACTAGAAAAAAACTTAAATACTCAGCTACTTTATAGAAGCACTAGAAAGTTGAGCTTAACCGATGCAGGGAGGACGCTGTATGACAAAGCTAAAATTGCTAAACTTGCCTTTCAAGAAGCAGAAGATGCGGTGGCGGGTTACGGTGAGGATATGAGAGGCACTATACGTATAACCATGCCTGTGGTCTCTGCGAATTTGATATTGAGCGAATCGATTGCCGAATTCTGTGAACAGCATCCTGAAATCTCAGTAGATTTACAAATTACCAATCGCTTGGTTGACTTGATAGAAGAAGGCTTTGATTTGGCAATAAGGACCGCTGAGCTTGAAGACTCATCGCTCATTGCAAGGCGCCTGATAGATAGCCAATGGGTGATATGTGCGACGCCAGATTATTTAAAGCAATATGGCATCCCTCAAACCCCTGAAGAATTACAGTATCATGAGTGTTTGGTCTATAAGTTTGATAATACCTCGAATAACATATGGCCCTTATATATAGATGGTACAGAGCAATTAATGCCTGTCCAAGGCCGGTTTTATAGCAATCATTTGAGTGCGATTAAACAAGCCACGCTTAGCGATTTAGGTGTCGCTTTTTTGCCCCAAGCGCTGGTCTATGAGGAAATACAGCAAAATACACTTACGCAGATTTTGCAACGGTTTACCCGAAAAAAACTGGGCATGTATGCGGTTTATCCTAAAGCTAGACAACCAGATCAAAAGTTAAAACTGCTCGTTGCACATTTGCGAGACTCATTACATCGGAAACAGGCTTACTATTGCTAAGTAATAGTAAGCCTGTTTCCGATGTACATAAGAGAATGAGTGAAATCAAAAAGCTAATAAGAGGCTGTTATTACTCGCGATATAGCTTGAGTAATTTAGGGGATCACGGTGTATTTGATACTGTACATTGAGAAAATTTTTATAAGAGATTGACTCGATATTAGATTTTGCTATACCAACCGAAATACTGATTCACTTATCAGCCGTATTAATAGTCTTAGGACTAAGAGAGTTACGCTGTAAAAAAAGAATACTTACTAAACTTAGCTTTTTTCTTCTCACCGGCGAAGAATCGCACTTCTTCTGCACTTAACAGCTCATTGGCTGAGTCTTCGTTGAATAACCGCAATAATCTCCGCATAATATGCATTGAATAGTATGGTTAATCACCGCATTAAATTTAGACATTACTTGTCATAAAGATTAATAAAC
>NZ_JBQSXN010000013.1:0-53535 GCF_052378235.1 Psychrobacter sp. AOP3-A1-26 | reverse complement strand
CACTCTTGTATTATAAATGGTACTCAAACAATAAACTAATTTTCATAATGTAGCTCAAACTATTAGCAAGATGGTATAGAAACTAGCTCTACACTCGCTACCCAGAAACTACCTCCCAAAACCCCACATCCATGCTAGGCTAAACCCTTCAGCGATAATCGATCGTACTCATCAACCACGCCATAAAAAAGGATTTTATAATGGTAGTGTTAAAAACACTGTTTAAATGGATCGTTTTACCTATTATAGCGCTACTGATTATTATCAGCTTGGGCTTAGTGGTGACGGGCAACGCTTATATCTTTCGCGGCTTACAGCTCACTTATCTTAAAGGTGAAAATACCGCCAATATCGATGATTATGTCGATTTTGATAATCGTACTATCCGCGCCAAAGACGCTATCGTTTGGCAGAAAGATCCTAACTTTGAGCAAGTCAAACTGACGCCTACCTTACAAAATGCTTTAGATACCGATGAAACTGTCGCCTTTGCCATTATCAAAGACGGCAAACTGCTGTACGAAAACTACTGGCAAGGCTACGGCAGCGATTCGCACACCAATAGCTTTTCGATGGCAAAAACCGTCACCACTATGCTGTATCTCAAAGCGGTAGAAGATGGTTATATATCAAGCGTTGATGAACCAATTAGCAAGTGGCTGCCTGAATACGCGGACAACAAGTATGCGCAAAACTGTACCCTCGCAGATTTCTCAGCGATGACCTCGGGTTATGATTGGACCGAGGATTATTACTTTCCTATTAATCCCACGGCAGAATCTTACTACGGACATGATTTAGTCAAGCAAATGGTCAATCGAGAGTTTGTCGAAGAATGTGGTGGCCAGTTTGAATACTCGTCCGGCGACACGCAAATGCTCGGTATTGCTTTATCACGGGCATTAGAGCCGCATGGCTATACCGTTTCTAGCTATTTAGAAGAGAAGTTTTGGCAACCACTTGGTATGCAAGGTGATGCGTATTGGTCGCTTGATGGGGCTTCAAGTATCGAAAAAGTATATTGCTGTCTTAATGCCAGCGCTTTAGATTTTGCCAAATTTGGGCAGCTATTATTAAACGGTGGCGAATGGCAAGGCGAGCAGCTACTTAGCAAAGAACACGTTAACTTTATGGTTACGCCCAACGCATCAGCATTTGCAGCAGGGCAAGCGCAAGTTTACGGACATTCGGTGTGGATGGATATGGACAGTCCGATTCCGTTTTATGCCATGCTGGGTCATTTAGGTCAGCGCGTATTGGTTTTACCAGAAGAAAATGCAATTATTGTCAGATTAGGCAAGCAGAAAGGTTTGCCCACACCGGTAGAAGGCTTTCATTTGGAGCCGGATTTGGGTCAGTATGTGACTGAGGTTAAGACTATTTTGGGTGGTTTGGTGGAGTGATGGGGTTGTTAGACATTTCATACGTAGCTGTATGAGCTAAAAACTACTGGCTCACACAGCTGTCGTTATTATTGGCTCATTTTTTCAATATTACCTAATGTGAGACCAGTTTCTTGGGTGCTGAAGATAGTGATGCCTGTATCGTCGATTTTATCATCCATAACCAATCTACCGATTCTATTGCTGGCTTCTTGATTGCCTTGGTCAGCCGCTTTTTTATACCATTCAAAAGCTGTGTCATAATCTTGCGGTACGCCGTAACCGTTCTCGTAGAGACCACCAATATTGAATTGTGCTATGTCTAACCCTTGATCAGCAGCTTTGGTATACCACTCTAAAGCACTATCATAATCTTGCGTCACGCCGTAGCCGTTTTCGTAAAAATTACCAATATTATTTTGAGCGTCAAAAGATCCATTGTTAGCTGCTAATAGATACCACTGCATTGCTTTTTGATAGTCTTGCTCAACACCAATACTCTCATGATACATAATCCCGAGATTGAATTGAGCATCAGTGTATCCTTGGTTAGCAGCTTGTCGAAACCATTCAAGTTTTTTTATCTCATCTTGTTTAACAGCAATACCTTCATGATACATAACTCCAAGATCGAATTGAGCATTAGCATATCCTTGGTTGGCGGCTTGTTCAATCCATTCGAATGCTTTTTGGTAATTTTGATCTACGCCCAAACCTTCATAATACATAATACCTAGATAATGTTTAGCAGGGGCATAGTCTTGATTGGCAGCTTTTTGAAACAGTTCAAAAGCTTTGTCATCATCTTCAGTAACTGAGTCGCCTTCGTAGTAGGCTAGTCCGAGTTTATATATTTCAGTAGGAGTGCTTTGATTGGGTGATATCTGTGTGTTTGATGATTCCGCTGAGCAAGCAGAAGCTAGAAAACTACTGGATAGTATTGTGGCTAATAATAAAGTCTGAATTAAAGGGGTAATTTTTTTTTGATACATTAAAATTCCTTTTGTTAATTTTTCTAGCTATTAATTTTTAGGGAATAATATTAATTATTCAATTCTATAGTACTAGGATTATTATATTGTTTTTCATTCAAGTCATAGCAAGGCAAACTATAGTCATATAGTAGTTCTATTAAAGTACGCGCTTCAGAATATTCATATTCATATTCGTAATTTTCTCGCATATCCGTCATATACATAAATATAGTGGCTTTATTATTGCAGAGTATACGAATATGTTTAGCTATTTCATCAGAGCTGCTTGAGGTTTTGACTATATAATTATTTTTGTCAATTTTATCAGTCATGTCTACCCAACCTTTTTTGAGAAGATAGCTATGTAAACGTAACAGCTTATTCTTGTTAAATTCGGGACTGACGTACCAAGCAGTGAACCAAACTTCTCGATTAATATAATCATATTCACTTTTGTTAAAGTTAATGAAGTTTGCGACATCATTCAACTGAGATATTAACCAACTTTCTTTCTCAATCAATTCTTGTTGATATATTTCAAGCTCTTTATCTGGTTCTAAATCAATAAACGATATAAAAAAAATAAAAAATACAAAAACAAATAAGATGTTGGATAATTTATACTCTTTACCTCTTATTTTCACTGATTATTGTCCTGTATATTCTATGATTTTTTTTGCAGCGTTATACTTCATATCTGCTGCTAGTTCCATATTTGTAGAACCTTTACTAGCACCCATAGTAGAGCTGCCGTTGGAACCTGTAACAGTCCAACTTTTACCAAAACCACCACTTCCTGCTACTGTTGTACCATCATTGGTAGTTTCAATAGCAGCACTGGCTGGACCAACTTCGACTGAGTATGAATGTCCTTGACCTGATAGTATGGCATCTGTGGCTTTAACATTATCACCAGTATTGCTGCTTATAATACGTCCAACCCCTACTTGAACACTAATAGATGGCGCTTTATTAGTATTAAGGTTAGCATTTGCTATTACGGGCTCATATACGTTCCCGTTATGAACGTTTACAGACATTCCTATATCAATACCAAAATGTTTAACACCCGCGCCACCTGCGATATATATAAAGTCTACGTTCGATCTTTGGCCGAATCGCAGCATAGCAGTTGCTGCTGATGCCTTAGTTCTCTCGGGGAAATCCTTAAATCCAGCTTCTATAATACCAAGATTTACAATCATTGCATTTTGAGTATGCTTGGCAACTTCAACTGTTTCCTTAGCTAATTTACCTGCTCTTCTTTCGTAGCTTTTAGCAGTCGAATGTACACTATTAGACATGCTTTGACCAATTTCATCTGCAAGTGCAATCGCTTTGTTTTTATTTCCGTTTTGTTTATACCAAGGTAGATTAGAGTTAACACCGTTGTTCTTAGGTGCTGTTCTGTTAGGCATCATCCGATTCATATCGGGATCCCACTTCATATTTGGGTTGGATGGATTATAGTTTCCAAATCCTGAGGTGCTTGCTGATAAATTGCTTGGTTTATCTGCTAAATCATAGCTACCTAAATAATCTCCTTCGTTATTGTATTCATCGACTGCAATATTGCTAAAGTCGTCTTCTGAAGCATAACTATCTAAATAACCACCTTCATTACTGAACTCGATAAATTCAATAGAAAAATGAACCTCTTCAGGTTCTTCCTCATCATCCTCTACAAAGCTATTCCCAAACAAAGCCTCTGGCTCCGACTTCGGAAACGCCAAAGGCGCTGCCTGCGCAATACTGCCTACATCAAATCCTGACTCTGCAAACGACTGCTGACTAGCAATTAGTTTAGCGCCGCAGCTAGTGACATCGCCGCCACGTGCAATGGGTGCGCCATCGACGATAAAAGATGCATCACCACTAAGAATAGTGGTGACCTTTTTGCATTTTTTACAAATAACTTTATCGCCTATACGCGAGATTGGGATACCGTTATGAGTGGTGTGCGGTGAGCCGGAGATGACCGTCCCACCGTGAGAGGTCTTTGCGCCAACTGTGATATAGGCTGCCATAGTGCTACCTTGCTTAAGCGTTTAAAGTTTGGACTTTTATCGCGGATCTATTATTTGCATCACATTATAGATGGCTAGAGCGTTAAATATCAAACTTAAGTTGTCTAAAGGTGTAATCTATATGGCAAGCTCAGCCTGCGCAAAGTATAAAGGTGATTGACGGTAGTAAAGACTTGAGACTCTTTAATCAGTATTAATACAAGCAAAAATCTAACCTCCCATCTCACTAATCATCCACTTAGACACATCATCAATTTGCGCTGCCAATTCAGCATGCGCTTTGGCTAAGTCATCGAGCTTGTTTTTAATATCGACTTTGTTGTATTTGATGCCAGTCAGCGCGTCTTTTAATAGGTCAATCAGCTCAACATTTAGTGCATCAGAGAAAATAACCACCTCGCGTATCACTGCTTGCTTCACATCAAGGTGACAATCAATAATGCCCCAATCAAAGCGCGTTTCAATATGATGGGTAAATTCAGGCGTCTTGCCAAAGCGCCAATCCCAATCTGCCATTTGCTGATAGTATTTATTAAGATTAGGCTGCTTGGCGAGGCTGGCTTCATCCAATTCTTCTACTGGCGCAGTATTACCATGATATTCACAAAACGCCTCGATAATGGCTTCGGATAAGGTTTCGTGATTGATTTCCTCGTTAAATTCTACTAAGTTAGCGACGCGAGCGCGTACCGATTTGATGCCTTTGGCTTTCAGCTTAAGCGGGTGCGGATTGAGATAATCGCCCAGTTTTTGCATATTGGCATTGACCAGTAAAGTCCCGTGATGAAAACTGCGATCGGCGGCATGTTTAAAGGCGCTGCCTGATATTTTTTTATCACCGACTTGCATATCGTTACGACCAGATAAATCCGCGTCTATACCTAATTTCTTTAGCGCATTGATAATGATAGTAAAGTTGGCTTCTTGGTCATAGTCGTCTTTGGGTGATAAAAAGGTAAAGTTGGTATTGCCCAAGTCATGAAATACCGCGCCGCCACCACTTTGCCGCCGCGCCAAAAACACCTCGTCAGCTTTCATCTTATCGATTTTGCATTCTACCCAGGGATTTTGCGAGCGCCCAATGACCACGGTCTCGCTATTGCGCCATAAGAACAGCGTGTGTGAGTCGGGATTGAGCGTATTAAATATCCAATCCTCAGTGGCGAGGTTAAACCAAGGGTTGGTCACGGCAGACTTTAAGATGCGTAGTTTCATTTATTTATCCTTTTTTAGGGTGTGAGTTTAAAAGTTTTAAAATTAACTATTATTTTATATAGGTTAAAAAAATAGAAAAAAGTTGGCAAATAATCTATATCTTTTACTGACTTTATGGAATGACTAGGTATAATGCTACCTAAGATACGTTTGAGCGATTTTATATTGGATTAATGCCTACTAAAATAGGGCTCTATAACGTAGTAGAATCGCCCATAAAACACTCATTATTAAAATAGTGACACTCAAAAATGAATAGTACACCAAGGAAAGTCAAGTTCTCTACTAAAATGAGCCTTCTAAAAAAGAAGCCGATTGCACTATTTTTTGGATTAATATTTTCTTTTTTTGCCTTGCTGATGGCTGTTATTTTCACCCTGATATTCTCTTTTACGGGTAATGATAGCCCAAAAATAGACTATGATTTAATCGACTCTCAAGGTATAAAAACGAGCGCTGAAGTCACTAATATTGAGGTCGAAAGCAACGTAACCATAAACGATATTCATCCGACAATCATCTCATACCAATACCTCAAAAATAATGAGGCAGTTAGATCTAAATACAAAGTTCTGGAAGGTAAAAGGATCGAAGATCTCCAGGTTGGCAATAATCTAGCTATTAAAGAACTAAATGGTCAATCAATCATACAGAATTTAAAGCCTTACCGCTTTCCAGTGGTGTTGCTTTTTCTGATACCTATACCGTTCTTACTATTTGGCATGCCATTTTTAATTTATTTATTTATTAGCACTAGAAAAGAGCTAAAACTCTACAAGTACGGGCAAGTCGCTACGGCACGTATCGTTTCTATGATGCCAAAATACGCCATTCCTATTATCAGTTTAGGACAAGGTGTCATCGTGCATTATGAGTATGAAACGAGAAATGGTAATAAAGTGATAGGAGAGTCATTAACCACGGACTTCTCAATTATAAGCGATAAAAGAACAGGGGATGAAGTTTCTATCTTTGTAGCAGCGAACAATGAGCATGAGTCATGCGTCATTCCAAAGCTAGAATCGCTTCGCAATAACTGGGGTATCGCCTCTGTGTAAGTTGGATAAATGAGATACGGTCATTGTTGTCGATGCGGGGTTGGAGAATATAAACTCCACCAAATCTAACAATAAAAAACGCTCTTCAAGAGCGTTTTTCATACTTCTAACTTTTGAAAAGCTTCAACAACCTAACCAAAATCTTCCTTCAAAATACTTGTCATATTACGCTCGGCAAGTCCGGTAATAAAGACATACGGATTGACCCCAGCGCTACCAGGAATCAACGCCCCATCTTGCACATAGATATTTTCGTGCCCTTTGACGCGCCCAACCTCATCGGTCGCTTTGCCTAATACGCAGCCACCGAGTGGGTGATAGCAAAAGTCATCGCCGAAGCCTTTGTTAAATAGCAAGCTTGAGGTAGAGCCGCCATTGGCTTTGGCGAGCTTATCTAACAGCTCTTTAGCGGCATTTACTGAATATTCGTTTTGCTTACGTTTCCAGTTAAGCTTGACGGTTTTTGAGGTTTTATCATAGTAATAGTTGCCACGTTCTGGATTGTCGGTGATGGCAAGGTATAGCGTCGTCCACGTTTCAAGTCCTAACGGCAATGGCGCGAGCTCAGCAAAGATTTTATACTTTGAGCCATCTCTATCACCATCCCACATATTGATGGCTTTGACCGGAATGGTGGATTGGGTGGTACCAGCGGCGTGGACGAAATTTCGGCCAGTCATGATATTGCCGTTGGGACCCCAATGCTGTCCAATATGCTGGTCTAGATGGTTTAACTTTCCTTCAGCTTGGCTTTTAAGCAGCAACTCTGAGGTGCCAGTACTGCCCGCATTAAGAAATAGCTTATCGCAGGTGTAATGCTCAACTTTATCAATGCCGCCAGTTTTATTAATGACGTGAACTTCTAAGCGCAGCTGGTCGTTATCGAGCGCTTGGATGCTATTAACTTTGCGTAAGGTTTTGACCGATACATTGCCAGTGGCTTCGGCATTTTTTAGGTAGGTTAAGTCCAGTGAGAACTTGCCAGCGTTATTGCCATAAATGACTTCGCCGCCCAGTCCTGATTTATAGACTTCACCACGCGCTTCCTTTTGCATATAGTCAAAGTCATAGCTATTACCGAAAAATTCGGTTTTAAGTCCGGCTCTCGACGCTTGGCGTTCAGCAGCACGAGTAAACTCATAATGCTCGGACTCATTAAAAAACGATTCAGGAATTTGGCTAACTTTGAGTTCCCTCATGGCGCGAGGAAAGTAAGTGTCGTACATCTCGTCAGCATCAATCCACGGAAATACCGCTTCAAAGTGCGAACGTCTGGTCTGAATGGCAATCGCACCATTGACGATAGAGCCACCACCGTAAGCGCGTCCGGCAAACACTTTCATATCGTCATATTCGATTAAGTCTAGAACGCCGGGATATTTTTTAATGGGAATCGGAATAGTTATGGGCGCATTCGGCCAATTGCTAAACCAGCTTGAGCGTTCGTCAGCGTTGATCATTTTACAAAAGGTATCGTGCTTGGAGGTGCGATCCCAGCGCATACCCATCTCCAGTATCAATACTTTATGACCTTTTTCGCTTAACCGTAGCGCTGATACCGCGCCGCCATAGCCACTACCAACGATAATATTAGGAAAGTGCCCCGCTTGGGTAATTGTATTGGGTAGTTTTGGCTGCTTTGCAAGCGTTTGGCAGCCACTCACCGCAGCGGAGGTACCGATAGCGCCTAAGCTCAGACCCATGGCTTTAATCAGTTGACGTCGTTGCATGCTATGTCCTAATGGTCAGCGTTTTTGCTCGTAAAGTTGGCTATATATAAAAGTGATTGCTGCAGTTTAAAGTAAGACAGCGCTATATTAGCAAACATAGGTTTCTTATTTGTTGCTTTTGCCTGATTACTCCTATGACCCATCAGTATAAATTGAGTTTACAAAGCGGATGTTGATGCGATTATTATCTTTTAAACTCGCGCGGTATGGCCCAATAATCAGAATCTATATGGCGCTATACCGCCTCTAATTTATCAGGGTGCAGCGATAAGGATATCGATTTTATTTTGGAAAAATTTAAGCTATAGAAAAACCTGCGAGCAGTATAAAAAAACAACACCTATTGAGCACTTAAAAAGTTATCATCGTGGTTTTTTTACGCCCCATTTTCAAACGCTTGATAGGAAAGATCCCATGTCCAAACGCGACCTCATTACTTTTATAACCCTGTCCTTTATGTGGTCGCTGTCTTTTATATTTTATCGCATTGGCGTGCCTGAGTTTGGCTCGTTGGCCTTTGCCAGCTTGCGGGTGATATTTGCTGGGCTGGTTATGCTGGCCTTTATACTGCTAAATAAAAAAAACAGAGTGGGGATTCGAGAGCATTGGAAGCTGCTGGCGTTGGTTGGTATATTCTCCGCCGCCTTGCCATTCATGCTGTTCTCTTTTTCGGCGCGCTCAGTAAATGCTGGCGTGTTGGCGGTGCTCAATGCGTCTGTACCGATGATCAGTGGCTTGATCGCCAGTACTTTTTTTAAAGACAAACTATCCAAGAAACAAATTTTTGGCTTGCTCATCGGTGTGATTGGTGTGACTATTTTGATGAGTGAGAGTTTGTTTGGCGGTAACGGGCAGGGGACAGATGTCGCCGCAGGATTATTGCCCATGGGTTATGCGCTATTGGCCTGTGTCGGTTATGCGGTCGGGGCCAATATTACTAGAAACTATTTGGATAACGTCTCACCAGTGGCAATTACCGCAGGGTCGCTCATTATCGCCAGTATAATGATGCTACCAGTGGCGTTATATGAATTCCCCTATGGCAAAAGTATCAGCATGAAAGCTTGGCTATCAGTGATTTGTATCGGTGTGTTTTCAACCGCCATCGCCCTGATTTTTATGAACCAATTGATTAAAAATATCGGCCCGACGCGGGCGACCAGTATTACCTTAGTAATTCCGATTTTCGCCATTATTTTTGGTTATTTGTTGCTTGACGAAGCGCTTGATATCCAAGCCATCGTTGGCTCAATGGTAATATTGTTTGGTACGTATTTGTCGTTAGAGCTGTCGATTAAAAAGATGCTAAAGTCGTAAAAATACTATGAATTAAAAATGGTCTGTTGGTCATTAAAATTCACTCACTCTATTATCTTAATAGGCTTATAAGTGCACATAAATAGTGAGTTTTTAAAAGTTGCAAATATACGTGTGACGCTGTTTTTGTTTGTAAGTTTTGCTTGGAATAGCCGCAATTATCCTTATAAAGAACACGGCTGACCAATAGCTGCTTAGCGATTTATGTTCATGTAAAGATCAATTCATTTGTAATTAAAGACAAAATACTAAGCGCTATTTACTTATGAGTAATAAACCCGCCAATAGGGTTTTATAACAACAAACAAGGCTTTTTATGGCACACGATAATTTATTCGAACCCGTCAAAATGGGCATCCAGACGTTAAAAAACCGCATAATCATGGCACCATTAACGCGCTTACGTGCAGTCGAGCCGGGTGATGTTCCTACGGCGCTCGCTAGCGAATATTACTCGCAGCGTAGCGGTGCAGGGTTAGTGATTACCGAAGCGACGCAGGTATCTTTTCAGGCAAAAGGCTATGCGGGCGCGCCTGGCATTCATACCGAAGACCAAACGACGGCATGGAAAACCATCGTCGATAATGTCCATGCAAAAGGCGGCAAAATCGTCGTACAGTTATGGCACACGGGTTTGGTCGCCCATGAAAGTGTCCAACCTGACGGCAAAGCGCCTATCTCTGCCTCTGATGTTGAAGTTGGCGTACGTACTACGTTGCGTGATAGTAATAACCAAGCGATTCGTGCGGATGCGACGCCACCACGTCCTGCGACACTGGATGAAATACAGCAAGTCATCGCTGACTTTGGTCTTGCCACCAAAAATGCCAAAGAAGCAGGTTTTGATGGGGTAGAGATTCACGGTGCGCATGGCTATCTGTTGCATCAATTTTGGGCTGAACATACCAATAAGCGTGATGATGACTACGGCGGTAGCCGTGAGAACCGTGCGCGCTTGACGCTGGCTGTCATCGATGCTTGTGTGAATGCATGGGATGCTGACCATGTCGGTATTCGTATTTCACCGCTTGGTACTTTCAATAATGTCGAAGCCGGTTATCATGAAGACGAAAACATTTGGATGGTCGAGCAGATTAATAAACGTGGAATCATGTATCTGCATCTATCTGAGCCTGATTGGGCAGGCGGTACACCGTATAGCAACGAATTCCGTCAGCGCGTTCGCGATGCCTTTGGTCAAATGATTATCGCCGCTGGTGGTTATACCGCTGAAAAAGCAGAGAAAAATATCAACGATGGTTATATCGATGCGGTTGCCTTTGGTCGTGACTATATTGCCAATCCTGACTTGGCTGAGCGTATCCGCGAAGGCGCACCGCTCAATGAGCAGCAACCACAAAGCTTTTATGGTGGCGGCACAGAGGGCTATACCGATTATCCATTTTTAAACCAAGCATAATCGTTTAGACCTTAAGTCACTTTACTAAAATAGAGTAAAAGCCAAAAAAGCCACCTTGCTATTATTAGCAAGGTGGCTTTTTTAATTATTCAACTTAACTATATTGCACTATAATCAGTGAAAATTAATATCAATAAACCATACATCACGTACTGCAGGTACCGTTTTTAAAGTGTTTTAACGTCAGCTATTTTCCAAAGTTACCGGTTTGATAGTCACGAAACGTTTGTTTTAACTCCGCTTCTGTGTTCATCACAAACGGTCCGTAGCCTGCAATCGGTTCACCGATAGGCTCGCCACTTAACAGTAGTAATTTAACAGGACTTGGCGCTTGCTTATCAGTAGGTACTTTAGGGTAAGTGAGTTCGATCGTATCGTTTGCCTGCATCACTGATGATGCATTTGTAGAATTTGTATCACTGTCAGTCGGTGCTGTAAACTGAATCAGGCTACCCGCTGCTACTGCTGTATCATTAATAAGTAGCTCGCCTTCTTGGACCAATATCATGACATTGTGCGTGTTGGGTACTTGCAGCGTCGTTGACCCTGCGCTATGCAATTCGATATCCCATAAATTAATAGGAGTAAAGGTGCTTGCTGCGCCTGTCGTCTCTTGCCATTCACCTGCAATAATGGCTACTTTGCCAATAGTAGCTTTAATTTTAGAGCTTTTAATATCAGAACCTTTTTTCTCAAAGCCTGTATTTTGAAAATCTGTATTTCCATTATCGGTTAAGTCAATGACAGGCAGCTCAGCACGTTTAAGGGTTTGATATTTAGGGTCAGTCAGCTTGTGGCTGCTTGGGAGATTGACCCATAATTGCACCATACTAAAGTCACCGCCACGCTGCCCAAATTCTGGCGAATGAAACTCTTCGTGCATAATGCCGCGTCCAGCCGTCATCCATTGCACATCACCTTCTTGAATCACACCATAGCCGCCGGTCGAATCGCCATGACTGACTTCTCCTGCATAGGCGATAGTGACCGTCTCAAAGCCTTTGTGCGGATGCTGACCCACGCCGTGTGGCTGCGACTCATAGTTGGGGTTTGGCTCGAAGCTGGTAGGTTTACCGTAATCTAATAGTAAAAACGGGTCGGTATGATGGTAATTAAAGTCAGGGCTACCCTCAAGGTGATTCACTAGGGTTTTTACATAAAAACCGTCGCCGACCCAATGTGGTTCTTTTTCATTATGGATATGTTTGATTGAGCGCATTTATCACCTCATAAGCCTAAGCATATTATTTAATACCAATAATTTTATTAATATTAAAAACTGGACACTGTTAAGCCGTCCTAAATTTATATCAATCTATATTATGCTTATTTTAACAGTTATCAAGTGTTTGGCTGAGATAAAAGTCAATTTAAATCCAGTCTATTCGTTACAGTTAAACCACTTCACCGCAAACGAAACCACTTGCCCACGCCCACTGGAAGTTATAACCACCAAGCCAGCCAGTCACATCAAGCACTTCACCGATGAAGTACAGCCCGTCTTGATAATTACTCTGCATGGTTTTTGACGAGACTTCATCGGTTTTGATGCCGCCACGCGTCACTTCAGCAGTACGATAACCTTCGGTACCAGAAGGCTTAAGTTGCCAGCCGTTGAGCGTTGCGCCCAGCTCTATTAAACGCTCATCTTTAATATTGGCAAGCTCGGTATCTTTGATATCTTCCCATAGATGCGTTTGTAGTGCGGCCAGCAGCTTTTTAGGCAACGCACCATCTGTATAGTCCGCCAGAACTGTGCGGATAAGTTGTTTGGGATGTGATTTTTTATGCGCAAGCAAAAGCGCAGTCACATCACTATCAGGTAGCAGATTAATGCTAATGGTTTCGCCGATATGCCAATAGTTTGATAGTTGCAGCATCGCAGGGCCAGATAGTCCGCGATGGGTAAATAACAGCGGCAGTTTAAATGAGATGCGCTCATTACTAGCAATCACTGGTAGGCTGATTCCAGCAAGCGAACGAATCAGCTCACCGGTTTTATCGGTAAAGGTAAAAGGCACTAAACTAGCATCAGTGGTTATGAGAGTATGGCCGAACTGCTGCGCCAATTCATACCCAAAGCCACTAGCGCCCAACGTTGGAATGGATAGGCCACCAGTCGCCACCACCAAAGACTCACAGCGATAACCTGTTTGCGGTAGCTTGGTTTGATGGTTCGACTCTTTTCTCTCTTGTTTCTCTTTTTTACTGAGCTGCTTGCTGGTTATTAACTGAAAGCGAGTGTTTTCATTGTTGTCGCTCACTTGTACGCTTTCAATGTGAGTGTTGAGCTTTACTTGCACACCGACGGCGGCACATTCATCAAGCAGCATGGTCAAAATATCTTGTGCTGAGTCATCACAAAATAACTGACCGTGTTCACGCTCGTGGTAGGGGATTTTATGCTGCTCAACCATGCCAATAAACTCCCAGCTAGGATAACGACTGAGCGATGATTTGCAAAAATGTGGATTGCTGCCGATAAAATGCTCAGGCTCAACGAAGTAATTGGTAAAGTTGCAACGACCGCCACCTGACATCAGGATTTTTTTGCCCGCTTTATTGGCATGGTCGAGCACTAATACGCGGCGACCACGGCGACCCGCCGTGAGCGCACAATATAATCCAGACGCACCCGCGCCGATGATAATGACATCGTAATGGTTATTTTGAGGTGCATTGCGAGGATGGTTCATGGCGGTTTTTCCAAAAAGCGATAAGCTTTAAAAAGTAGAGATTAAAATTGAAAACGAAAAATAAGATAAGTAGCGTGTTTTATACAAAAAATAGAGAGTTGTCTATATGGTTTGTTACTAATATAGTTTGCCACCAATATAGTTTGCCACCAATATAGTTGATTCAGCTTAAAACTGATACGAGTGCTACTGGAGTAAATTTTTCGCTGCCTCTGTCGGCGTAGGCACAGCAAGCAAGAAAAATTTATAACGGTAGCACTGTGGCTAGCAGTGTATCGGTTTTATTTAGAACTGCTTATATAGTGATGCCTTTAGGGGTGCTATTGCCCATGTTTTATGTCAGGTTACAAGGATTAAATAGCGCTGTGATACATTCTTTATATAGTAGATTCATTGTAAAAACGATGCAATGCTATTACTTGAAAAATAACTGCAAATCATGAGCCTACCGATAAAATAAGAGGGTATTATCAAGTACACCGCTATACAGTGATATTGTTGTGATTAGCCGTTGATGTCTTGCAACTATTCCGCTTATTTGTCAAACTATCCTTAAGGGTCAGACATTATGGAAGATGACTCTTATAACCTGCGCATGCCTTCGTTATCAACGACTGTTAGTACAGGTCATAATAATTAAAAAAGGATAACCACTATGACCCAGAAATCATTTCCTATTGCGGCTGAATTCATCGCTGCTGCCAATATTAGCGCCGAACAATATCGCCAAGACTACGAGAAATCTATCGAATCTCCTGAGGCGACAGATGCCTTTTGGGCTGAGCGTGCTGAGCTAATTGATTGGATAAAAAAACCCACTAAAATCAGCGATGTTAATTATGATTTAGATGATTTTCGCATCAAATGGTTCGAAGACGGTGAGCTAAATATTTCTGTCAACTGTCTCGATCGCCATGTCAAAAAAACCCCGTACAAACCAGCCATCATCTGGGAGGGCGATCACCCTTCATTACATAAAATAATCTCTTTTAAAGAGTTGTTTGAAGCGGTCTGCCGTTTGGGTAACTCATTACGCAAGCTTGGGGTCGAAAAGGGCGACCGCGTCACCTTATATATGCCGATGATACCCGAAGCCATGATAGCAATGTTGGCCTGTACCCGCATCGGGGCGGTGCATTCAGTGGTATTTGGTGGTTTCTCTGCTGAAAGTTTGGGCAATCGCTTAATAGACAGTCGCTCAAAAGTTATCATTACTGCGGATGAAGGTTTGCGCGGTAACAAACACACGCCGCTCAAAGCCAATGTCGATCGCGCGCTTGATATGGATGGCACTGATAGCGTGACCAATGTCATCGTCGTGCACCGTACTGGCAACTCTGTGCCGATGAGTGGCCGCCGTGATGTTTGGTATCATAATTTGATCGATGGTGAGTCAAAGCATTGTGAACCTGAAGTGATGAATGCCGAAGATCCGCTGTTTTTATTATACACCTCCGGCTCCACTGGTAAGCCTAAAGGCGTATTGCATACCACGGGTGGTTATATCACTTATGCTTTGTCTACTTTCCGCGATGTCTTTGATATCAAAGAAGATGATGTCTATTGGTGTACAGCGGATGTCGGCTGGGTCACCGGTCATACCTATGCGACTTATGCACCGCTGGCCAATGGCACGACCACAGTGATGTTTGAAGGGGTTCCAGAATACCCAACATGGGCTCGTATCGGCCGTATTGTCGATAAGCACAATGTGTCTGTTTTATACACTGCACCGACGGCTATTCGAGCGATGATGAAAGAGGGCGATGCCTTTGTTCGTGAATCGGATCGCTCAAGTCTGCGACTTCTTGGCACGGTCGGTGAGCCGATTAATCCAGAGGCGTGGGATTGGTATTATAATGTCGTTGGCGGCGGCAAGTGCCCAATCGTTGATACCTGGTGGCAGACTGAGACGGGCGGTATCTTACTGGCTCCAATCCCAGGTACAGTTGCGCTAAAACCGGGTGCAGCGATGAACCCCTTATATGGTATCAAACCAGAAGTGGTGGATAGTGATGGGGTGATATTAGAAGGCTCGGCTGCGGGTAACTTGGCGATTAATAGTAGCTGGCCGGGGCAAATGCGTACGATTTATAATGACCATGAGCGCTTTTTAAAAACCTACTTTACTGAATATCCGGGCTATTATTTTACCGGTGATGGGGCGCAGCGTGACGAAGATGGGCACTACTGGATTACCGGTCGTGTCGATGATGTACTCAACGTCTCAGGGCATCGTTTAGGTACGGCAGAAGTTGAGAGTGCGGTGGTCGCCCATCCTGCCACGGCTGAAGCGGCGGTGGTTGGTATGCCGCATGACGTTCGAGGCATGGGAATTTGTGCCTTTATTATCCTAAAGTCTGGCGAAGAAGAAACAGAAGCGCTAAAAGCTGAGCTCAATCGACATGTACGCGCTGAGATTGGACCGATTGCCAACTTGGATTCTATCCTCATCGTCGATGCGCTACCCAAAACTCGCTCGGGTAAAATTATGCGCCGTATCTTACGCAACCTAGCGGCGGGGCAATACGTTGGTTTGGGTGATTTATCGACCCTTGCTGATAGCTCGGTGATTAATCGATTGGTCGAGGTGGTCAAAGCATCTCGAGGAGAGTAGCTTTAGCCGTTCTTTTAAATACTAAGCAGCTAAAATCCAATCATTCTAAATGCCAATGTTCAAATTTTAAAAAGCCATGTTATTGAAGGTAGCATGGCTTTTTTACGTAGATGATATTGATACCAACA
This sequence comes from Psychrobacter sp. AOP3-A1-26, assembly GCF_052378235.1. Lineage (NCBI taxonomy): Bacteria > Pseudomonadati > Pseudomonadota > Gammaproteobacteria > Moraxellales > Moraxellaceae > Psychrobacter > Psychrobacter sp. AOP3-A1-26. The sequence continues at coordinate 36,971 of NZ_JBQSXN010000013.1, read as the reverse complement.
GTACCTGCAGTACGTGATGTAGCGATATTACTTCTCACTGACTATACTTAATAAAGGCGACTGTCACCATGACGCATCAATCTTTACACGCGACTGATATTGCTTCACCGAAGATAGCCATCATTGGTGGCGGTCTAACCGGACTGTTTACGGCCACATTATTAGAGCGTGCCTTCACTCAAAACCAAACCCAAGAACAAAACCGCAGCCACAATCAAGACAAACCCAGCAGTCCGCACATTACTGTCTTTGAAAAGTCTCGAAGCGTTGGGCGTTTAGCCACGCGCTATCGTACCGATAGTCATACTGGTAAAAACTGGCAATGGGCATTTGGGGCGCAATTTTTTACCGCCAAGACTAATAGCTTTCAACAATTTATCACGCCTTGGTTGGACACAGGATTGCTGCAACAGTGGCGCGCGCAAGTGATCGATTTAACGCCAGCGACTGCTACTGAAACGAGCGATGCTACTCAATCATCAGACAGGCAAAAAAAGGAACAATGGAATACCACGCAAGCCCGCTATATCAGCACTCCCAAAATGACCAGTTGGGGACGGACATTGGCCGAAGAACTAACGCACACAACTATAAAATTTAAAACTCGTGTTGCCCCATTGGCAGAGTATAACCATCATTTGGCAGATAACGTCGATAAAAAAACCGAGCTGTTTGATGAAGATGGCGCCAGTCTAGGTCATTTTGATTGGGTGATTTGTACCGCGCCAAATGGACAAGCTATAGAGCTAATGGCAGATAGCGGCTTTGGTGAGCAAACCAAGATTACCGAAGCACAGATGCTGGCATGCTATACCTTGATGTTAGGCTGGGATGATATTACTCAACTACCAGAGACATTAAACAACTTAAGCAACCCATCAATATCGCAGTGGGATGTTGCTTATTTGAATGAGTCTATTCTCGATAGAATATTTATTGAGCATCAAAAACCTGCCCATGCTGAGCTACTACCCAGTGTCACTATCCATGCGCGCAATGACTGGTCGGAGGCGCATGTCGATGATGATATCGAGTCAATCCAAGCACAACTGTTGCAAGCAGCACAGCAGGCTCTCAACTGGAATAATGCTAATACTCCTAGCCAAATAGACTGTCATCGCTGGCGTTATGCGGCAACACTGGTTGAGCACAAAAATAAAGACAACAACAGCACTAACAACCAAAAATCAGGCATATTAGTAGATAAGCAGCGCCAATGGATTGTCAGTGGCGATTGGTGTGCACAGGGCAATATCGAAAGCTGCTATCAAATGGCAAAACAGACCATTGAGGTGCTTAATAAAGCAAGATAAGCGTATTTTTCCAAAATAAAAAGGCAATAAATGATGTTTGGATTTGACATAGATTTAGAGCTACTGGGCTATCATTTTTTTCAGTTGGGCATCGCTTTTATATTGTCATTGCCAATCGCTCTGAACCGCGAAATGAAAGACAATGGCGCAGGGCTTAGGACATTTCCTTTGGTCACCATTGCTTCCTGTGCTTTTATGTTGGTTGGTCGGGATATTTATGATTCGGCTGGTGAGGCGAGAATCATGTATGCGATTATTACGGGTATGGGGTTTATCGGTGGTGGGGCGATTTTCAAAAATGAGAAAGGCTCAAAAGGTACTGCAACAGCAGCAAGCTTATGGAATACGGGCGCTATTGGTATTTCGGTGGCGTACGGTCGTTATGAGATTGCCATTATATTGTCTGCGGTTGGTTTTTTAATCCTACAATTCTCAGAGCCGTTTAAGATAAAGAAAGATTAGGCAGTCAAATATCAATGGAGAGGCGTTTCAAACGCGCATGGTGATATTTCAAATACGATTAAGTTTAACAGGATGCAACTTTTTTAACAGCCTTTTTGCTTGCTACCCTCCCCATAGTGAGGTAATTAAAATAATAATTAGAGTCCATAAAAAGAGCATGAAATAAGTAAGCTAAGATCGGACAAAACAAACTTGCTTAATAATTTAGATAACTTATATAGCGATTGTGTTTGCACCAACTTTAAGGTAGTAGGTATTATGAAAGCATTAAACCGATTATTCACATTTCTATCAGGTGTAATAATTTTGGCTGTTTTTACCTTTGGAGTAGCAAATGCCAATAATGAATATGTCATGGCTGCAGCCATAAACCCTAGTGCAGAAGCATACACAAAAGCACATGCAGCTAGGACAGAAGCTATTGCAGACGCAGACGCAGCCATTGCAAAAATAGAAGCAGCTAGGGCAGAAGAGAAAATAGCTATGGTAAAAGAAAAAGCAGCAAGGGCAGAAGCGTACGCAAAAGCACGTGCAGTTTGGGCAGAGTCCAATGCAGAAGGAAAAGCAGCTAGGGCAAAATCAGAAAAGCATGAGCTGAAGGAACGGAGGAAGTAATAGCCATTAAGAAGGAGTAAGTGCGAATTGATGCGAGCTAAACGCACGCATTTAAGCGCCATTATTGAGCGCGTGCAATCATTAGCAATTCAACCCCATGAAAGAAAGTAGCAAGCTCATAATAGTATTGATTAAATAATAGCTGGATAAACGAATATATAGAATGTACCTAACAGTACATAGCCCATCGGTTAATACTAAAAAATACTGGTTATAAAAATGTCTGCATGTTGGAAAATGTTGAAACTCAAAGCCTAGTCAACTAAATGGCAGGTATGTTTATTTTATTGGTGGTTAACCTATCAAAGTTTTGAGCAGATGGTGGTCAAATTGGTAGTCAATCCAATATATAGAAAAATCAAAGCTATATAAATCAATAGTTTTTAGGCAAAAAAAGAGCCCACAGAGGAGGAGCTGTGGGCTGAGGAAAACTGATTATGTAGATAATCTACAAAGGCAGCGGTGGTGATTTGTTGTTATTATAAGTTTTTATTTATCATTATTTTATAGGGCTAGTTATTAAGATTAGGGTGGTAATGGCCAATTCAATAGCGATATATATTTACTTACATATTTAAGTGTACAACTGTTTTATTTAAGTTGTTATCATAACCCAATCAGTGAGTCTTTAGCTGTTTTGGTTACATGACATTACGTTTAAAGAAGGGGTAGGGTGACGTTGGGTTTGTCTATGGCTTCACACGACTATAATTTGAAATAAATAGAGATAACTGGATAACCAAAGAGATGGCATGACGGCTTGCCTGAAAAATGCTAAGCTATCTGCCATTATTGTGACTATATTAAACTGGGTTTGCCATGACTGAGAGTACGCATTTGCATACGCAGGAGCCATCAAGTACGCAAAGTGACAAGAGTATTTTTAACTTGCCCAACAATCTGACTATTGCGCGTATCTTGATGATTCCGCTATTTGTGGCGATTGCCTATTGGCCACCTGCCATGGGGATTGGTATGCCTGCCATCTCAGATAATGTGATTGCGCGGGTCGGTATGAGTGAGTTTAGCGACAGCTTATTACGCCATTTATTATTGACGGGCGTGTTTATCCTTGCCGCCATTACCGATTGGCTCGATGGCTATTTTGCTCGTAAGCTTAATGTGGTATCAGCCTTTGGGCGCTTCTTGGACCCCGTCGCTGACAAATTGATGGTCGCCGCAGCGCTGATTATATTGGTGCAATGGCATCCTAATATCATCATGGCGATTGCTGCCATTGTGATTATTTCACGTGAAATTGCCGTATCAGCACTGCGTGAATGGATGGCTGAATTGGGCAAAAGCACCAGTGTCGCGGTCTCTTATGTGGGCAAGCTTAAAACCACGTTTCAGATGGTAGCGATTACCGTGCTACTATTAAACTGGGAATCGTTAGAGATGATTGGCTATGTACTCATGGTTGCAGCGGTAATTTTAACGCTATGGTCAATGATGATTTATCTAAGAGCTGCTTGGCCTTATTTAAAACAAAGTGGTTAATGACAGCTTTTTAAGATTAAAACTCAGTCAATAAAAAACGCCAGTCGCATCAGCCACTGGCGTTTTCGTTTGTGATCTTATAGCTTATGCTTCTTTAGTGTTTAGCTTAAAAATAATTTATAGCGTTACAGAGTTATTTTCACCGAGGTTTGCTGCTTTTTTACCATCCATCACCGCAGCAGTGGTCATCTTAAACATATTTACCACTGAGCTACCGCTGAGCCAGTATTCGGCACCATTCGGTACGACTTTAATCAACTGCACATTTGGATCTTCTTTGCCTTGCTCATAAAAGGCATTATAAACTGGCGACCATAGCTCATCGAGCTTCTCTTGATCGTCAACCAATTCAGCCTTGCCATTAATGGACACATAATCTTTCGAGTCTTGGCTGACATAAGCCAAGTTCACCTGTGGGTTTTTTTCGATATCTTTGACGGTTTCTGTGGTCTTATCACCGATAAACCAAATCTCTTTGGCGCCAATACTGGTTTCGCTAGTGGTCATCGGGCAAGCATGCAGATGGTCTTCGTGGGTACGGGTGGTCATCATGGCAAATTTAACGTCTTTTACCAACTCCTGAACTTTATCGATATGGTCCTGTCTACTCATAGTGATTATCCTTTTTTCATTATAGTAATTGGGTTTTTGCTAATTATATAGTCAGTCCTAAATAAAATAAGTACAAATATTATCACGTGTTACTGGGACAAACTTTTCTTGCTTGCTGTGCCTGCGCAGACAGAGGCTACGCAAAATTTATCCCAGTAGCACTGTATTTTTTATAGTGGATCGGCTATATTTTGATTATTTTTAATTTTGATTGCTTTAACTTATTGAATCTTTAGCTCAAATGAGTAAACACTTGGCTCGTTAATAACTGTTATCTAGAATACCGATGACTGATAGACTATTTATATAGGTTGCCAGTAATGCGATGTGACGGTTTGTAAGGAGTGCTCCTTTTAAGTAAAAATTGTGACGCCAATATCGGAAAGTTTCTGCCATGCAATCTTCGTGTCGTAAAAGTAATAACCATTTTTTTATGATAATCGTTTTATGGCAGTTTGAGTGTAGGTAACAGTAATTTATCTTGGTTTAGAACTGCTTATTACAGGGCTTCTTGTTATAATACGCGGACCATTTACTTAGCATGGCAGAGATGCCTTGATCTTACGGATTATGCCTTTATGATGACCATCGCCGGACAACCGTTTCTTACCGATTTTCAGACGCAACAACTCATCAGTCAGTTTCAGCAAAAAACCGCGCTAAACGTCAGCCAAATCAATAGTCAGCAAGTTTATGTGCTATCGCGTGAACTAAGCGGTACTGAGCATAAAAAAGCGCTGGATTTGTTTGGGATTAATGAAGGTATTGACCTTGCAGCCCCGCAAGACAATCAAATACAAGTGATCGTAGGACCACGCTTTGGCACGATTTCGCCATGGGCAAGTAAAGCGACCGATATTTTTAATAACTGTGAAATTGCGATTAAGCGTGTTGAGCGGGTGATTGTTTATACGCTGACCGTTGATGGAAAAGCAGATGGCGACGTTAGTAAAGGTCAGCTGAGCGAAAAACTGCCAGTAGACGCTGAGCAATTATTGTTTGACCGTATGACCCAAAGCTTGGTTTATGACTTGGCAGCTGTTAATCATTTGTTCGACGATGAGCAGCCAGCATCGCTCAATCATATTGATGTGATTGAACAAGGGCGCACCGCGTTAGAGTCAGCCAATAAAGAATTTGGTTTTGCGCTATCGAGCGAAGATATTGATTATTTAATGAATGCCTATGTCAACGAGCTAAAGCGTAATCCAACCGACGTTGAGCTGATGATGTTCGCGCAAGCCAACTCAGAGCATTGCCGTCATAAAATCTTCAATGCTGAGTGGACAGTAGATGGCGCAGTACAACCTAAATCACTGTTCCAAATGATTAAAAATACTTATAAAGCCAATCCGCAAGGCATCTTATCTGCCTATAAAGACAACGCTGCGGTGATGGCTGGCTCTAACGGCATGCGTTTTTATCCTATACCAACCGACGCGATGGATGCCAATTCTGCGCATCCTTACGATTTCCATCAAGAAGAAATCGATATCTTAATGAAAGTCGAAACGCATAACCATCCAACCGCGATTGCCCCTTATGCGGGTGCAGCGACGGGCGCGGGCGGTGAGATTCGCGATGAAGGGGCAACAGGTCGCGGTGGTAAGCCAAAAGCCGGTCTAACGGGTTTTCACGTATCGCACTTGCATATTCCAGAGCTTGCTGAAAAATGGGAGCAATCAGGTCAATTAAGCACGCAGGATTATGGTACGCCTGATCGTATGGCAACCAGCCTTGAGATTATGACGGAAGCGCCACTAGGTAGTGCCAACTTCTCAAACGAATTTGGTCGTCCAAATTTATGCGGTTATTTCCGTAGCTTCCAGTTAGATACGTCAGCGGCAAAAGACGGCAGCCAAATGCGCGGCTATCATAAGCCAATCATGCTTGCCGGTGGTTACGGCAATATCAAACGCAACCTCATTGAAAAAAATTCTATTCAGCAAGGTGATCTATTAATCGTCTTGGGTGGCCCTGCGATGCAAATTGGCTTGGGTGGTGGCGCGGCATCATCGGTCGATAGTGGTTCACTCGATGAAGGCTTAGACTTTGCCTCAGTTCAGCGTGATAACGCTGAGATGGAGCGTCGCTGTCAAGAAGTGATGGATCGCTGCTGGGCACTTGCTGGCAACGATATTGACGTAAGCAACAACAGTAAAGATGGCAACCCAATTGTTTCTCTCCATGACGTCGGTGCAGGCGGTCTATCGAATGCGATGCCAGAATTGGTCAATGACCATGAAATGGGCGCCATACTAAATCTACGTAAAATCCCGTCGTTAGAAGCTGGTATGTCGCCAATGGCTATCTGGTCAAATGAGGCGCAAGAGCGTTATGTGTTAGCGATTCGCCCTGAAAGCAAAGACCAGTTCGATGCGATTTGTGCCCGTGAGCGCTGCCCGTATGCCATCTTAGGCGAAGCTACGGAAGTACGTCAGCTCGTTGTTAATGATGACTTACTCTCTGATCAGCCAGTTAATATGCCAATGCAAGTATTGCTTGGTGGTACGCCGCAAATGCAGCGTAGTTTTAATCGTCAAGAGAATGAGCTACCTCCGCTAGAGCTCAATGACTTTAATTTAGCTGACTCTATCAAAGATGTCTTACGTCATCCAACCGTTGCTAGTAAATCATTTCTAATCAGCATTGGCGATCGCTCTATCACTGGTATGGTGGTGCGTGATCAATATGTTGGTCGCTATCAAGTGCCCGTTGCCGATTGTGCAGTAACTGCTTCAGGATTGATTGCGCTAGATGGTCAGCCAATGAGCGGTGAAGCGATGAGTGTTGGCGAACGCACACCTGTTGCGCTTATCAGCCCAAAAGCTTCTGCACGCTTGGCAGTTGGTGAAGCGATTACCAATATCGCAGGCGCGTGTATTACTCAGCTATCAGATATCACCATGTCAGCAAACTGGATGGCAGCGTGTGGCGATGATACCGAAGACGCCGCCTTGTTTGATGCGGTCTATACCGTTGGTGAAGAATTATGTCCAGCGCTTGGTATCGCAATCCCAGTCGGTAAAGACTCGCTATCGATGCGCGCCAACTGGACAGATAGCAGCGATGAAGGCAGCACTGATAAATCAGTCGTTTCGCCAATGAGCCTTGTTATTACCGCTTTTGCGCCTGTTATTGATGTCGCAAAAACGCTAACGCCTGAACTCATTAATGGTGACAGCGCGTTCTATCGTATTGACTTATCCAAAGGCAAACTGCGCCTCGGCGGCTCAATCCTAGCGCAAACGGCAAGCCAACTGGGTAACGAGTGCCCAGACCTTGATCAGCCAAGTGATTTGGTCGACTTCTTTAACTTTATCCAAGCGGGCAATGCGCAAGGCGTTATCAGCGCTTATCACGATATCGGTGATGGTGGTTTATTAGCTACTATCGCTGAGATGCAATTCACTAGCCGCCAAGGTATCAAGCTGTCATTGAATGATAAGAACTTACTCGGTCAATTATTCAGTGAAGAATTGGGCGCGGTCATTCAAGTGTTGCCAGAAAACGTCGCCGCTTTAATGCAAATGGCAGAAGAGTTTAACGTTAGCGATATGCTCAGCCTCGTCGGTCAAAGCACTGAGGAAGATAGCTTAATCATCCAAACGCCGCTGCATATGGGTGACGATGGTATTAATAAAACCTTACGATTTAGCCGTAGCGAGTTGCAGCAAGAATGGAGTCAGGTCAGCTATCAAATCGCCCGCCGCCGTGACAATCCAGCTTGCGTACAGCAAGAATATGATTTGATTAGTGACGCTAGCCATCAAGGGCTTATCGCTGCACCAAACTTTGATCTTAACCAAAAAGTGGAAGAGCCATATTTAGCTAGCCGTGAAAGCAAGCCAAGAGTCGCCATCCTCCGTGAGCAAGGCGTCAACGGTCAGACAGAGATGGCAGCAGGCTTTACCCAAGCTGGCTTTGAAGCGGTCGACGTCCACATGAGCGATTTGCTTAGCGGTCGCATTAACTTACGCGACTTCGACGGTCTGGTCGCTTGTGGTGGCTTTAGTTACGGTGACGTACTGGGCGCAGGTTCTGGCTGGGCGAACTCTATCTTGTTCCATGACGAATTGCGCATGCAGTTTGTGCGCTTCTTCGCTCGCCCTGATACCTTTAGCTTAGGCGTCTGTAACGGCTGTCAGATGATGGCGCAGTTAAAAGACCTCATCCCAGGCGCGGAAAACTTCCCACGCTTTATCGCCAATAAGTCAGCTCGCTTTGAAGCGCGTACGGTCAACGTCAAAGTCGAGCGTACCAAGTCTATCTTGTTTAAAGGTATGCAAGACAGCATCTTACCAATCGCTGTTGCTCACGGTGAAGGCTATGCCACGCTTAATGCGACTGAAATCGACGGTATGGAAAAACACGGTCAACTCGCCATGCGTTATGTCGATAGCCAAGGTCATCCAACCGAGACTTATCCGCTTAATCCAAACGGTTCGGTCGGCGGTGTCACGGGTCTGTGTAGCACTGATGGTCGTGTGACGATTATGATGCCACATCCTGAGCGTAACCTAAAAGCCTATAACCACAGCTGGAAACCAGAAGCGTGGGATGAGGACGGCGCGTGGATGCGTATGTTCCGTAACGCCCGTGCTTGGTTGCGCTAGTCGCAAACCTAGATGCTTGATTAGCTTTGTCAAACTTGCTGAGCCTACGACATGTAGTGCTTGCACATGTTTTCCTCGCTACTCAAACCTCTAGCAATTGCTTGTAGTTTTAGATAGCTGTTTTTTAAAATGAAAAGGTGGGCTCAAAGCTCACCTTTTTTGTGTTTGTGGCTTGGGTTTTTGAGAAGTAGTGGAGCTACTCCCGCCTTCCACTTGTATCTGCCAGTCTGGGCTAGCAGTAACATCGTGTTCTTGCTATTATCTACTTATGAACTATCTGAAGATCTGAATAAATATTGTATTTTGAGATTAAAGCATGCGTAAATATATTTTTATCCTAGCAAGCTTTTTATTAATAGCTTGTCAACCAGAGGCACATAATAATTCAAACGACACACCAAATAGTAGCCTCGAAGTAGACATGGATTCTAAAATAATGAGTGACGATGAAGAAGCAGGAGATAACGTTAAGATGGCGCCGATTACGGAACAAGATGATTACGTTGAAAGTGATTTCGATACAATGAAAGGCTTAATTAATAAAAAGGGAAAGTGCCTTTATATTGATGACTATTTAATTTTGATTCAAACCGAGAGCTTGTCTTTTAACGAGGATATATCAGCTTTGTATGATGAGGAAAACCAAGTCAGTTTTGGAATAGGAGATACAGTAACCCTAGGTGGGTTCTCAATTGATTACTCTGATCTTATGGACAACGATATGGGGTCTAGTACGGAATGGAAAAATCCATATCTTTATGATTGTCAAGCAGACAAAGTATGGATAACAGTGGACATTGTCTATTGATTTAACAATAGTAAAAAGTGCGTAGGTTGGGTGAAGTTTGCGACACCCAACAATTTAGAGTTAATAATCTGAACCAATAACTTGTTGGGTTTCGTTCTTCGATACCAACCTACAAAAGAGTTATGATATACATCCAAATCATAACTCTTTTGTAGTGTAGTAACTATACGACACTTGGTTGAAAACACGTTTGCAAGGCTAAAACAATTTGTAGTATGGCGACTCGCTACGAAAAACTGGCACGAAATTATAAGTCTATGCTGTATTTGGCTTGTACTATGATTCATTGTAAACTGAATTAGGAACACGCCCTAATATTGTTATTGGCATTAAATTCATTTCGTTATATTACTCTCTACTCTTAATATATTCTCTCAGTTAATCATAACTGTCCAGTGATTCATTGTAGTAAACCTGCCAAGAAGGAGTAAAATCATCGCTATTAAGATAAAAACCCTTTCCAATTAGAAAAAAACTTAACCATATTAAAAGCAATTGATATTGAAGTTCTTCTAAAAAACTTCCTATGTTTCATATTAATACTCAACTTCTGAAAATATTAGTAGCCATATAATTCGTTATATTTATTTTCCATTTGGTCTATATATTAATTTGCTGACTCTACTCCTTCTTCTATGATGATTTTATCAATTTATTTTTTCATAAGTATATAATTCTTATCAACTAGATAGCGTGCGTCATTTAATTCATCATTATGATTTTTTTTGGTAATTAAGTAACCATGACCAAATCCAAACAATCCTACAGCGAAAAATGCAATAACAAGTGTTTTCTTATTTATTAGAGCTTTGTACGCTGCCATAATTTTAAAGTTGGGTTTTAGCATACTATTTGCACACAGCTATTTTTTAACATTTTTCTGAGCCTCAGCAATCAACTCATGAATCTTGGCACTTTCTTTTAACACACAAACGTCATATGCAGAGAGCGGCTCAGGTTCCTGCTCCTTTGCCTGTGCTTGCTTGGCTTTTTGTTCTAGATATTTTTGCAGATCATCTTGGTCAGAGTTATTAATCGTTTCTCTTTCTTACTTTTTAATATCCACAAAAAACGGCACTGAAATCAGCGCCGTTTTATAAGTCATGATAATTTAAAAGCTAACTAAGAGTCACCAAAATCAATCCCAGCTTAAAATCACTTTACCACATTGCCCACTTTCCATGATATCAAAGCCTTCTTGAAAGTCATCAATGTGCAGGCGATGGGTAATGATGGGCGACAAATCAATACCGCTAATCAGCATTTGCTCCATCTGATACCACGTCTCCCACATCTCACGTCCATAAATACCCTTCAGGGTTAATGCCTTAAAAATAATCTTGCTCCAATCTACCGTGGTGGTGTTAGGTAAAATGCCCAAGAGAGCGATTTTAGAGCCGTTATACATGTTACTAATCATCGAATCAAAAGCTTGAGGTGAGCCAGACATTTCAAGCCCAACATCAAAGCCGTGCATGTTTAACGTATCGATAGCGCCTTCGATGGTTTCACCTTTGGCTGGGTTTACGGTCATAGTCGCGCCCATTTTTTTGGCAAGCTCTAAGCGATAATCGCTGATATCACTCGCCACAATATTACGTGCCCCTGCGAAGCGGCAAATCGCCGTTGCCATTGAACCAATCAGCCCCGCACCGGTAATCAGCACATCCTCACCAAGTACAGGAAATGATAAGGCGGTATGAGTGGCATTGCCAAAGGGATCCATAATGGCTGCCATGTCATCACTGATACGCTCATCGAGTTTTATGGCATTATCGGCAGGTATCACCAAATATTCGGCAAACGCGCCATCGCGGTCAACGCCCACGCCTATAGTGTTTTCGCACACATGTAGCTTACCACGGCGGCAGTTACGACAATGCCCGCAAGCGATATGTCCTTCGCCTGTGACTCGGTCGCCCACTTCAAAATGCTGCACACCATCGCCCACTTCACTAATGATACCGACGTATTCATGTCCGATAATCATTGGCGTTTTTATGGTTTTTTGTGACCACTCATCCCACTTATAAATATGCAAATCTGTACCACAAATGGCGGTTTTTTTAATTTTTATTTTAACGTCATTGATGCCAACTGTAGGTTCTGGCATGTCTTGCATCCAGATGCCTTTCTTGTCATGGGCTTTAACCAGTGCTTTCATACTTTTCTCTTATTTAGCTGTGTTGCATTTTATTGTTGAATCTAGATAAATACTGAACTGCTCTTAGGGTGTGTTAAACACGTTCTAATCAATCACCTTCATTTGCTTGGCGACTTTGATGAAGGCGGCGATACACTGGTCTAGCTGCTCGCGAGTATGGGCGGCAGAGAGCTGGACACGGATGCGAGCCTCGTCTTTAGGTACGACAGGATAGAAGAAGCCAATCACATAAATGCCCTCGCAAAGCAGCGCATCTGCCATTTGCTGAGAGACAGTTGCGTCATAAAGCATAACCGCACAAATTGCCGATTCGGTGGGCTTGATATCGAAGCCCGCATCTTGCATTTGCTTAACGAAATAGGCGGTATTTGCATGCAATTGGTCTTGTAAGGTATTGTCTTGCGCTAGCATCTCAAACGCTTTTACCCCAGCTGCAGCCACCATGGGAGGAATGGAGTTTGAAAACAGATACGGGCGTGAGCGTTGACGCAACATCTCAATTATTTCCTTTTTACCCGTCGTAAAGCCGCCGATAGCACCGCCAAATGCCTTGCCTAAGGTACCAGTGATAAGCTCAATATCACCACGTAGATTAAACAATTCAGTCACGCCGCCACCAGTGCGACCGACGACGCCTGCTGAATGCGACTCGTCAATCATCACCATGGCATCATATTTTTGTGCCAACGCATAAATCTCATCCATTGGCGCCACATTACCATCCATTGAAAACACACCATCGGTGACAATTAAACGAAAACGCTGTGCTTGCGCCGCTTGTAATTGAGTCTCTAAATCTTGCATATCCGCATTGGCATAGCGGAAACGTACGGCTTTACACAGGCGCACACCATCAATGATTGAGGCATGATTTAACGAATCAGAAATAATGGCATCCTCGCCGGTCAGTAGTGGCTCAAATGCACCGCCATTGGCATCGAAACAGGCCGCATAAAGAATCGTATCTTCGGTATTAAAAAACTTAGAAATCGCCGCCTCTAATTGCTTATGCAAATCTTGCGTACCACAAATAAAACGCACCGATGACATGCCATAACCTGAGTCTTCAATGGCTTGAATAGCCGCCTTTTTAATCTCAGGGTGGTCAGACAATCCAAGGTAATTATTGGCACAGAAGTTAAGCACCTCACGGCCATCGGCGATCTTTATTAGCGCATCTTGCGGGGAAGTTATAATGCGCTCGGTTTTATACAATCCTGCCGCGCGTATATCGCTGATTTCTTGCTGTAGATGCTTCTGAAAAGCTTGATACATAAAGATTCCTTTTTTAATATTATGGGAGTCTGCTTTGATAATGCAGATATTAGGGCCGATGATAAGACCAAATTATCAAAGCCGCGCATCACCCTAGCTTTCAGTAAAACTGACGATATTAGAAACCAGCGATATGGTGCGAGCAGTGATACTACCTATAACCCCGTAAGCGGTAATTTTATCATTAGCCCATCTCAATAAGTAGCCTAAATAGCTAAGGGGCTGTATAGAATTCAGCTAAGGAACTGACAGAGACTATTTTGTTGAAACTATATATGTTGTTTGATTATAGTATTGGCCTCAAGGCTGCCTATTCCTGTCTCATCAAGCAAAAGACATCAACTTGCGCATCTTCATAATGCCAATGATATAAGGTATTGACGGATAGATGGCTATTCATCCTTCGAACTCTCTAAAGTCTCGCCTTGCGCTTCAGCGATCAACTCATGAATCTTAGCGCTTTCTTTTAATACACAAGCGTCATACGCAGAGAGGGGCTCAGATTTCTGTTCTTTTTCTTGCTCTTTTTCTTGCTCTTTTTCTTGCTCTTGTTTGGCTTTTTCTTCTAGATATTTTTGCAGCTCATCTTGTTCGTTATATTGTGAGTGACCCATGGTTTATTCTCCTGATTATTTAATTATCCGCTATTCGCTATCCGATTTAGTATAGCGGCTAATCTTGCGTTATTCTCTTCGATATATTTATCACTCAGCGCGATGATCTCAGCCGCTGATTGCACGGTTTTGGGATATTCTTTAAGCCCACTTTGGATAGCGTCATTGCCATTTGCGACCATTTTAACGAGACTGTCTTTGGTCACTTCAAAATGACACTGCCAGCCTACAACCCAAGTGCCAAGCTGTTTATGCAGGGGTGTTTGATAGATAAAGCCTTGATTCGCCCAAGCCTCTGACGTTGCGATAATACTCGCGCCTTCTGGACAGTCAAAACCATCACCATGAAAGTGAAACACGGTAAAATCTTGCTTAGGTAAATCCTGTAATAAAGGATGCGCCTGTCCTTCGGGCGTCAAACGAATGGGCAACCAACCGATTTCCTTTACGCCAGACGGCTGGACACTAGCGCCCAAACAATGCGCGAGCAGTTGCGCTCCTAAGCAGATACCGATTACCGTTTTTCCAGTATCAATAGCTTGTCTAATCAAATGCTTTTCAGCGCTTAACCAAGGATGTTTTTCCTCATCGTGGACGCTCATCGGTCCACCCATCACGATGAGCCAATCAAAGCTGTCTTGCGCTGGCAAGGAGTCGTTATCGTAAGATCGACTAACGCTCATCCTATGATGGTGGTTATTTGCCCAGTGTTTGATGAAACTCAGGTCTTCGTAATCGGTATGGAATAGGGCGTGGATGCGTAGTGTCATTTTATACCTTTCATTAAAGAGCCTTATATTAGGCCATGTCCTCAATAAGACATGAGCTTAATAAAAATCATCACGATCCGCATACTTATTGTTTAGTGCCTTTAAAATCGCATAAGTCTCTAAATCCATCTCGCCAGTTGACTGCTGTGGTCTAAAGTGTAATTGAAAGGCATAAATCACATCACGACTGGCTTTATCCCACTCATCGCTGTCGTTAATTTGATAACCGTAGTCGCGAAAGGCTTGTTTGATCTCGGGTATCGTTGCCGCTGCAAACTCGTTTTTATTCATAAAGAACTGTTTATCAAATTCATCATACCAAGCGCCAATACCGTAATCGACATATAATCGCTGCCAAGGGAACTTTGCACCGGGGTCGATTTTGCGCGTAGGCGCTAGATCAGCATGACCAATGATATTTTTTGGTGAGATGTCATATCTCTTTGCTAGGTCTTGTACCAGTTGCCCGACTTTTTTAATCTGCAATTCATCAAATTCGACATAGTGCTCGTAAGGATGGTAGTCGAGTTTGTCGTTTTTTAAGGCGTTGCGATATTCGTGCTTAATACCAGCATTGACGATTTCTATACCGATAGAGGTATCGTTGAGTATCGTTCTGCCTGCAAAGCCGCCATTACCAGCATGCCAAGCGCGCTCAGACTCAGGTACCAAGTTATAAATCTTGTCATCGTTGCTGTCTAAAACCAGATAGTGGGCGCTGACTTGACCGGTGGTCAATGTTTTTATAGATCTGGCATTATTGCTTACCGTATAATGCAGGACGATGGTTTTAATACGCTCGCTCTTGCCAGTGGCTTGATAGGTTTCGCTATCTATGATGTATTTTTCAGGAGTGGCTACTTGAGAGGTCGTCGTAGCACATCCAGTGAGTAGCGAGGCTATAAACAATGTCGAAAATGCTAAAGCAGTAATATTTTTTGCCATGAAATGCTCTATGTGAATAAAGGCGTGCTGATAAGATCACCTTATTTTAAGTTTGTATTGCTATTAAATGATTATGAGGTTCTTTAAGGCTTTGTTTTCAATCCTTCTCAATCTTCTTCGCCAAAACCACCTTCCAACTCTTCTCCAAACACCCAATCGCAAGCCAAGGCTCAATCACTTCTGCGTCAAATTTTTCTTTTGAGTTTGACAGCTGCCATAGCTTATCTACTGTTGCGAACGGATAAGGTCGCTCAATCAAATAAACCGGCAAATCAGCGCTAATAATGCCCGCGCGTTCTACCTCAAAGTACCAGCCAGCGATACCTTGTTTGGTCACCCACGAGGCTATATTGGGTACTTTGCTAAACTGTCCGATTTGGTCATTGATTTTATAGCAAGGACGGCGCGGCTGAACAATGCGTAATTGCACGCTGTCGCTATTATTATCAGTGCCATTTTTTTCATCTTTTCCATACTGCCCGCCATACTGAAAAACGTCTCCGATACAGACAGTCGTCTCGTCCATCTCTGGAAAACCGTTCACCGCTTCGGTGGTTAGGTTTTCGCCCAATGTGCCGATACGTACTTTTAAAGCAAATTCTGCGTTAATTTTTTCATAAGTCGCAACTGGCAATTGATGCACCGCTTTTAATGGGCCACCATGATGACGTCGATCGGCTTGTTCATCGGTGGTCAAGCCCATAAAATCGACAGCGACAGGTGCTTTGATGGGCGCTTTATCGATAGCGCTCATTTGCTCACGGGCGAACGGCATGGCTTTGCCAGCACGGACACAGATTAGGTTAGCGATATGTAGCGGCAGCGCTTGGTTGAAGTTAGCCTTGGTGGTCTGAGTGGATCGGGTAGAGGTTTTTACTGTTTCTATGCTCATTGAATGTCCTAAGAAAATATTCTTGAATCATGGCAACTATCTTAGCGTAATCGTTGGCGGCTTTCAGCTTATTTAAAACGTGCAGTAGGTTCAACTTAGGGACGATATAGAAGATTCATTTTAAAACCGATGCAGCAACACCTGATTATTGACGTATCGATTTGATTTTGAACTGGTCACGCCTATGACTATTTATCAACGCTCAGGCATAAAAAAAGGCCAGATAATTCTAGCCTTTTTTATTTATACAACATATAGCAGCAAAGTGATTTTAGTTACGACGACCCGCTTTTTTCTCACGTGGTACAGCGACCAGCTCAGCCAATTGATCAGGCGATGACCATAGACCTTCTAGGTCGTAGAACTCACGTGCTTGCGGGGTCATCATATGCACGACGACAGCGCCCAAATCGATCAGCGTCCAGTCAGAGTCGACACCGCCTTCACGGCCAAGTGGCATGAAGCCCGCTTGCTTAGCTTCAGCGCCGACACTGTCAGCCATTGCCCGTACATGGCGTTTTGACGTACCGTCAGCGATGACGATGCGCTCCATTACGTCGGTCAAATCTTCGACGTCGATGACGGTGATGTTTTTCGCTTTCATATTGTCTAGCGCGCTTTCAACGAGGGTCAAACACTCTTTTAAGCGGTCGTCGGTCATGGTGTTGGTCATAGATCTTAATCTCTTGAATCGTAAATATTAAAAATAAAGGGGTAAATTATCAACTTGCTTGAGTTGGTGTTGTCCAACTGAGTATAGGTAGCCAGACGTTTTTAGAGTTGGCATGGGCAAAATGATAAAGATAAGGTGATTTTAACGGAATTGAGCAGCAGAATATAGCTGATGGGCGATAATATATTGATAAACAGCAGGATTTAGCCATTTAGTTGCTGGATTGGCTTTGGGATGGCTCATAATATCATTTATTGGCACAGCAGAGGCAATTTGCGTTTGGGTGGCGTGTTTTATATCTAATGACATAGACGCTTGCTGTAACTGCTGCCGTATTTGTGTACTCGATACCGCGGCGATAGCGCGCGAGTCTATATAAATATGGCCTTGATATCTATTTTTTAAAACACTGCTATCCGCTGAGCTTTGAGTATTTGGCGTTAAAAGCTTGGCTATCGAGTCGACGACGAAAGGGTGTAGCGATGTGGGAAGTTGAGACTGCAATTGTAATTGAGACTGTAATTGAGTCGGCATATTATTTTTAAAGACGTTTTTATTAATATTAACGGGGTCGTTACGATTAAAAACCCATAAGTTGACGTAATCTGTCAGTGTTAAACCGTCTTTCCATTTTTCCAAACTGCGCGCACTGTCCATTCCCATCATAAATATCAAACTGTCTTGTGGGTGGTGCGCGCGCAATGTTGTCACACTATCGATGGTATAGACAGGCGGCGTTTGCCATAGCTCAAGCTCATTAACTTCTAGCGGTGTATTTTGGGTCGCCAGTTTTAACATAGCCAATCGATGCTCAGGATTGGTGCTATGTTGTTTAAATGGCGAGCGCGCATTGGGCAATAATGAGACGTGTAGCGCACGCTGTTGTTGCTTAGCTATCGGCAATAAACATTCATAAACGTACAACGCCATTTGCAAATGACCATCATGCACTGGGTCAAATGAGCCACCTAAGTAAGCACGAATGGCAGGTTTGGACTTTTGACTTTGGCTTGATTGCTTATTAGACGTATTTAACATAAATGAATGAGTAGTAAGGAAATAATAAGAAAAGGGAGGTTTTTATTTTACTGTCAAAACACTAGGGTACAGCTGGTATCAGTTTTTTGCCGCCTCTGTCTGCGCAGGCACAGCAAGCAAGAAAAAGTTATACCAGCTGTAGACGATGTATCAATATTACTTTATTACTTTTCACTGAATATATTCAGCATTGACTATATCATCTTT
Source organism: Psychrobacter sp. AOP3-A1-26 (assembly GCF_052378235.1). Lineage (NCBI taxonomy): Bacteria > Pseudomonadati > Pseudomonadota > Gammaproteobacteria > Moraxellales > Moraxellaceae > Psychrobacter > Psychrobacter sp. AOP3-A1-26. The sequence goes on along the minus strand of NZ_JBQSXN010000013.1, from coordinate 18,467 downwards.
AACAGCTAATAAAAAACCGACTATCATAATGACAGTCGGTTATATATGAAAACGCTTAATAAATTTTAACGCAATTAAATCGCATCGCTATAAGCTTGGATGGCGGTGAGAGCGATGGTATAGACAATATCATCGACCAGTGCACCACGTGACAAGTCGTTTACTGGTTTGTTCAAGCCTTGCAACATCGGACCGACACTAATGACATTGGCACTGCGTTGAACTGCTTTATAAGTGGTGTTACCCGTATTGAGGTCTGGGAAGATAAAGACGTTGGCTTGTCCGGCAACCGGTGAGTCAGGCGCTTTTTGCTTGCCGACGCTCATCACAGAGGCCGCATCATACTGTAGTGGACCATCGACTTTTAGATCTGGCGCACGTTCGCGTACGATTTGGGTCGCACGAGTGACTTTTTCGACATCTGCGCCCGTTCCGGATGAGCCAGTAGAGTAGCTAATCATCGCGACTTTTGGATCAATACCGAAGGCGGCAGCAGACTGTGCTGATTGAATAGCAATCTCTGCCAGCTCTTCTGCATTCGGATCAGGGTTGATGGCACAGTCACCGTAGACCACCACTTGCTCAGGCAACAGCATAAAGAATACTGACGACACGAGCGAGTACTGCGGTGCGGTTTTAATCAACTGAAATGCTGGACGGACGGTGTTGGCCGTAGTATGAATCGCCCCAGAGACTAAGCCGTCGACTTCGTCCATTTGGAGCATGGTAGTGCCTAGATAAACGGTATCTTTTAGGTACTCAGCAGCGACATCTGGGCCAGTCTTGCCGTTGCGGCGTTCCACGACGGCAGCGATATATTTGCTCATATCGAGGCTATCAGGATCGATAATCTCTAACCCTTCGGGCAATACCAAGTCGCGGTTTTTGGCCACTTGTTCGACTTCACTACGCTTAGCAATTAACACACAATTGGCAATACCACGGCTTTGACAGATACAAGCCGCCTCTACCGTGCGCGGCTCACAGCCTTCTGGTAGGACGATACGTTTTTTAGCATTTTGTGCTTTTTTGACTACCTGATGGCGGAACGCTGATGGTGACAAACGCGTCTCATAATCTTGGCTGAAATACTCTTTAATCCAGTCAAGATTTAGATGTGCGGCAACATAACGAGCCACTTCTTCGGCGCGCTCGGTATCATCACTTGGAATCTCAGCGCTCATATGGACAAGGCTTTGTACCGTCTCATAACTGTCGCTTTCGACACTCATCACCGGGATGCCTGTTTTGAGCGCAGAATGCCATAGCTCAGCGACGGTGTCACTTGGCTCGACGCCACCTGTTAATACCAGACCTGCTAGTGGGATGCCGTTGATACAGGCCAAGCCAGCCGCCAATAGCAAATCATCACGATCACCAGGTACCACGACAAGGGTGCCGCGCTTAAAGACTTCATCAATACGGGCAACGGAGCGTGCGGTTAAGCTAATACGGCTGATACGGCGTGATTTTGCCTCACCGACATTGAGCCATTTGGCATCAAGCTCAGCGGCGATATCCCAGGTGCGAGGCACAGAGAGTGAGTCACTAAAAGGTACCACGCCGATTAAACGAAAGGCTTCTGTGTCAAAATGAGGTGATAAACGCTGGACTTCTTGCATGAAATTGTCATCTAAACTGACGACGGCTTCACCAGGAGCGACAGGTTGGGTCTCAAAAGTGTTTGGTACATTTTGCACACGCATCAAAATCACACCAAGCGTGCGCTCATGGGCGATACCGCCAAACTCACGAGCGTGGACATCGAGCTTATCGGCCAGATAAGCGGGTTTGCTGGTATCAGCGGTACTGACAAATATAATTTTGGCATCAAGCGCGTGAGCAATGGCGCGGTTGATTTGTGAGGCATAAGAGGTCTCGGTGGTCGGTACCAGCCCCTCACAGATGACCACGTCATGGTCGTCACCGATGGTATTATAATTGACGACCACTTCTTCGAGCAGATCATCGAGATTGCCATCACCAATCATGCGCTCAACACGCTGACGGTTGATAGACTTAGGCGGGGTTAGGCCAAAAGCATGCATGGTTAAGGCGCTTGAGCTGTCTAAGCTGTTTTGCTTATCGAGCGTATCGTCCTGCAAAAATGGCTTCATAAAGCCTGCTTTTATACCGTTGTAATCAAAAGCACGGATCAGTCCAAGTGCTGCTGAAGTCACACCGATACCGCGGCTGATGGGAACGAGTAAAATGGTTTGCATAAAGTATCCTACGGTTTATTATATTTTTAAAGCTCAATTCATCCGTGCTGAAATGAGCAAAACGTCGCGCTTCTTGTCTCATTTCTAAAAGACAGTATTTCTAAAAGACAGTACTTCTAAAAAAAGGTCTCTAAAAGACAGTATTTCTATAAGAAGCGCTGAGCAAAAATAATCGAGATTAATCTAAGTTTAAAGCCTGACGAGTTTCTTGAGCGATGCGGCATTCTTCATCGGTTGGCACCACCCACAGCTCGATGTTACTATCGTCTGAATGGAAGCTGCCTTCACTACCACCGACCAAGCTGGCGTTCTTATCAGTATCTACTTTGATACCAAAATGCGGCATCATCTCTAAGATACGTGTACGCGTGGTGACAGAATTTTCACCGATACCACCAGTAAAGACGATACCAGTAAAGGTAGGTAGAGCGCAGCTTAGACTGGCAAGATATTTAGCGACGCGGTAGCAGAACATTTCGATAGCAAGTTTGGCGTCTTGATGACCTTCATCAGCCGCTTGCTCGATAGTGCGTAGATCATTGGATAGGCCTGAGATACCAAGCAGACCACTTTCTTTATTGAGTATCGTATCGATATCTTCTAAGCTCATACCAAGCTGACGCTTTAGATGTATGTGTAAGCTTGGGTCGACATCGCCACTACGTGTCCCCATCATTAGGCCCTCAAGTGGCGTCAGTCCCATACTGGTATCAAGACTTTTGCCATCATAAACGGCCGTCGCTGAGCAACCATTACCTAGATGAGCTGTGAGCCAACCATGTGGCGCTTTAGACTCAGTAATTTCGCTTGCACGTTCTGAGACGTAGGCATGAGAGGTACCATGGAAACCATAACGGCGGATTTTATGCTCTTCGTACATAGCTTTTGGTAGCGGATAGCGGAAGGCAACAGGCGGCATGGTTTGATGGAAAGCTGTATCGAAGACGACCACTTGTGGGATTTCAGGATAAATGGCTTGTACCGCTTCGATGCCCAAAGCATTAGCAGGATTGTGTAGCGGTGCTAATACTTTTAAGCGTTTAACTTCTGCTAAGACATGGTCGTCAACACGAACCGCCTCAGAGTACTCACGGCCACCATGCACCACGCGATGCCCCACTGCGATAAAGTGGTACTGCTCTAATAGTTCAAGAATTTTTTTCAAGGCAAGTTCATGGCGGCCACCAGTAATGGCAATTTCTAACTTGTCGCCATTGAGGGTAGTATGTTTGATACGGGCCGTATCGAGTCCTAAGTTTTCGGCTAGGCCAGTGATACGAGTAGTGTCGTCGTCGCTAATCAGCGCGTATTTGATAGAAGAGGAACCGCAGTTAAGGACTAGGGTAGGGTTGGTCAAGGTTGATGCTTCGGTGTTTTTATCATCAAAAGTGGTGGTTAGGCTGGCGCTCATACTCTATCCTTAGATTATATTTTATAAATGGTGACTCATCCTAGATGAACACCGGTAAATACACAAAAACCAGCCATATCCATGCTGACAAACGCCAAACAAGTACATTGCTGATCTCGGTTACTCTTGGTCTGGAACTATTTGTCACGGTCTATCAGTAACACTATCAGTATCGATGAGTCGCACGCTAGCGCCTCATTACAGCCACAAGACCTGAGTATAATGTAACATATTTTGGTGGCTATACCACGATAACTATAAGGTTTAAAAATTAGGGCTTCGGATGGCTCAATACAACTGTACACCGAGCTTAGCCAGTATTTATCAGAGGCCACAACTGAAAACAAATACTAATAAAAATTGTAAGTAAATTTTTCTAAATAAGCATAAAGTCGCTTTCATTAGCTGAGTGCTGAATGGAGAGTGCTGTTATTAATATAGTCAATTCAAGTTAAAAGACACAGCACTGCTGGGACAGTTTTTCCTCACTTGCTGTGTGCAATGCGCTCTAGTATGTGCACAGCTTTATCAAATAATGCTATGATTAAAAGTGGTCTTATTTACCCCATTTATCATTTATAAACCGTCGCAAGATTACAGGTTATACTTTTTATGTTTACTATAAGCCGTACCGAAAAATTTACAGGCGCTAACTCAGTTGTTAGCGTCAGCCGTCATGTCATTTATCATTTAATACTCGGTACTACTGTGGTCATAGGGTCGGCCGCATTAATGGGCTGCGGGCAAAAAGGTGGTTTATATCTTGTCGACTCTAGCAGTCAAACGGTTGAGAGCAATACGCCCGCGCTCGACAGTACCAGCAACCCACAAGATGCAGCCTTCGCCGGTATTGACGATAACGATTATCAAAAAGAGCGCTACCTAGAGCAAAAGCAAGTGCTACCTGAGCCTAGTAACGATCCCAATGATTATTGATTGGCATTAAAATAAATCTGTCACAGAGTTTTTAGGGTTGGTCCTAAATTTTATGTTTACCTTGATAACCTGATTAAATTAGAGATGTTTATATGAGTCATTCTGAGCTACAAGCTGGCGCAACTGATGCTGGCGTCGATCAATCAGTTACTACCCAAACGGAGCAAGGACTTTATGTCAATCCTGAAGCTTTAACTGCCCACTTACCCGAGCTGCATTACCAAAATAATGCTTTACATATGGAGCAAGTGAGTATTGAAGCGTTGGTCGAGTGCTACGATACACCGTGTTACGTGTATTCTAAACAAGCTATTTTGGATGTCTATCAGGCTTATACCGATAGCTTTGCCAGCTTAAACCATCAGATTTGTTATGCGGTGAAGGCCAACTCTAATCTGGCTGTACTTGGTGTATTGGCACAGGCAGGGGCAGGGTTCGATATCGTCTCACGCGGTGAGCTGATGCGCGTATTAGCCGCAGGTGGCGCGGCGTCAAGGGTGGTGTTTTCAGGTGTCGGTAAAACTTATAGCGATATTGAATACGCGCTTAACCAAGGTATTGGCTGCTTTAACGTCGAGTCTATTAGTGAGCTGACTTTAATCAATGAGGTTGCTCAGCAGCTTGATAAGTCAGCGCCGATATCGCTACGGGTTAATCCAAACGTCGACGCCAAGACCCACCCTTATATCTCAACAGGGTTAAAAGACAATAAGTTTGGTATCGCCCATGAAGAAGCGGTTGCTGTTTACCAACAAGCTGCTGAGCTGTCTCATATCGATATCGTCGGTATCGATTGCCATATTGGCTCGCAATTAACCGAGGTTGCGCCATTTGTTGCTGCGTTAGATAAAGTTATTGAGCTGATACATAAATTGCGTGATAAAGGTATCGAGCTGCGTCATATTGATTTAGGCGGCGGTCTTGGCGTACGCTATATCGACGAAACCCCTGTATCTATCGGTGAGTTTGCAAGCGCGTTATTACCCAAACTTAGCGAGCTTGGCTTGACGGTATTCTTCGAGCCGGGTCGCAGTATCGTCGCCAACGCTGGTGTACTGTTAACACGTGTCGATGTGTTAAAACCAACCGAGCACAAAAATTTCGCCATCGTCGATGCGGCAATGAATGATCTGATACGTCCCGCTTTATATCAAGCTGAAATGGCCGTTATTCCTGCAACCTTACCTAAAAATGGTTTGGAGACTGACGGCACGCAGCCGTGGGATATCGTCGGTGCAATTTGTGAAACGGGCGACTTTCTAGCAAAAGACCGTTTATTATCGTTAGCTACAGGCGACATCTTGGCGATAACTGGTGCGGGTGCTTATGGTTTCGCCATGAGTAGCAACTATAATTCGCGTCCGCGTGCTAGTGAGGTAATGGTCGCTGATGATTGTCATCAACTGATTCGACAGCGCGAAACCATTGAAGCGCTATATGCGGATGAAGTATTGTGGCAGGATAAATAATCCTATTAATCATTGCTAACTTTACGTTTTTCTCGATCTATTAATAAAAAACGACCCATTGTCATAACGGCGATGGGTTTTTTATGGTGAGCTTTAATTATGGTGAGCTTTAATTATGGTGGGCTCTAATAAAGGGCATCAGTTTGCCTGTATAAGATATAGTTTATACCATTCACAAAAATTAGAGTAGCAAGGAAAACGAGTGTAAGTGCTACGAGCTGTAGACTAAACGAGTTTGACGCAGCTAATCGTACTTTTTGGGTTTGGTATTAGTATAAAGTGAACTTAGTGTTTGGTAGCGGTGATAATTATGATTGTATCTGGCAGCGTGCTAATATAAGCCATACATAAAAATAGGATAGGATAACAAGGATATGCTAATAGAATTTACAAAAATGCATGGGCTGGGTAATGATTTTATGGTCATCGATTTGGTGACCCAACGCTTAGAATTAACCAAGGATTTGGTACAGTTATTGGGCGATCGTCATTTGGGCATTGGCTTCGATCAATTGCTCATCGTTGAGCCACCAATGCGCCCTGACGTTGATTTTAGTTATCGTATTTTTAATACCGATGGGACAGAGATCGAGCAGTGTGGCAATGGCGCACGCTGTTTTGCCCGTTTTGTGCAAGCACGTAAACTGTCCTTTAAACAACGCCTGCGCGTTGAGACGGCGAGCGGTATTATTTCTTTGACGACTGACCGCTATGGCTGGGTAGAAGTCGATATGGGTAAACCCAAGTTTGAACCAAGTGAGATTCCCTTTACCCCAAAAGCCACCACCAAGATTCAAAACGCCTATCATCTCGATGTTAATGGCACACCTGTGCAGTTATATGTCGCCAATATGGGCAACCCGCATGCCGTTATCAAAGTTGATAACGTACTCGATGCTGACGTCGAAAAACTGGGCAAGGCTATCGAAGCGCATCCAGCCTTTCCAGAGCGCGTCAATGTCGGTTTTATGCAAGTGATGAACCAGCGTCATATTCGTTTGCGGGTTTATGAGCGCGGCGTGGGTGAGACTCAAGCTTGTGGTACAGGCGCTTGTGCGGCAGTGGCCGTTGGCATACGCGAAGGCTGGCTCGATGAAGGTGAAGATGTGCGCGCCCAGCTCTACGGTGGCAGCATGATTGTTAAGTGGCAGCCAGGCTATTCTGTGATGATGACAGGGCCAACCGCTTTTGTTTATGAAGGGGTATTTAGTCCAGATGGTCTGATGGCGCAAGCGGGTATTAAACCCAATTCAGAAGGCTAATCGATATGACAATGGCGCCTACAGTAGATTCAGACCCGCAATCATGGCTATCAGCAGAATTGGCTCAAACCATCGAAGCAGATGCAGCGCTACGCGAACTGTTGATACCTGTGCATCGTTGGCTAAATACCTTGTCAGTGCGTAACCACTCCGAACACACACTGGTGGCTTATTTCTCGGGTTTGAATCAATTGGCGCTGTTTTTGCGTGGTAAGCGGCTGACGTGGACTCGTTGTGATAAGCGTCAATTAGCCCAGCATATCAGTCAACGGCTTGATGAAGATAAGCTTGCACTTGCTAGCGTCCAGCAAGAGCTGTCGGCTATCCGCCATTTTTATGGCTGGTTGATTGAAGAGGGTTTGGCGCGTATCAATCCAACGACGGGCTACCAGCTTAAGCGTAGCCCTAGACCGCTACCGTCTATCGCTGACGTCGATTTACTCACGCAACTGCTCGACCAAGAAATCCCTGATACGCCCGAACAAGCGCGTTTGTGGTTACGAGATAAAGCCATGTTTGAACTGCTTTATAGCAGCGGTCTGCGTGTGGGCGAGTTGGTGGCGCTAGATATGGCAGATGTAGATTTGGCTGACTTGCGTGTTCGCGTGACGGGTAAAGGTAATAAAACGCGCTTGGTACCATTGGGCGCAAAAGCAGCAGAAGCCATTAATCGTTATCTACCGCATCGCAATCTGTGGGTAGAGCAGATGGATAGTGCATTATTTATCAGTGAAAAACTAGGCACACGTCTATCAACCCGAGCGGTGCAACAACGGCTAAAAGTCGCGGCGACACGTGCGGGCATCGCGCAAAACATGTATCCGCATCTATTGCGTCATTGTTTTGCCTCACACATGTTATCTGGCAGCGGTGACTTGCGCGCGGTACAAGAAATGCTTGGGCATAGCGATATTAGCACCACGCAAATCTATACCCATGTTGATTTTGCTAAACTCACCCAAGTTTATGACCGCGCCCATCCGCGCGCGTCACATGCCCCTAAAGACAGTGATTCAATAATTTAGTTTTAAAGGTTTGTTATAAATTATATTATCAAAAACTATTTTATAAAAAATCACCTTACGCCAAACGATGACAATCAAAAATAGGCATTTTTTGTCGTCCTTGTATTTGGGCTGGCTTGTCTAAAGTAGCTAATACAATTTCATAATTTTTCTGCTGTTGATTCATCGCTTCTTTATTCACAGCTTCTTTGTTCAATTCACTATCATTATAGCTGTTGATAATCGTGCCATCATAAGCAGTAATTGTGCTGTGCCCCCAAGTTTGACGCGTATTGCCATCCTTATACGCATGCTCGCCGCCTTGTGCTGCGCCAATCACCATACATTGGCTGTCTAAAGCACGCGCCCGTAGTAACAGCGACCAATGCGCTTGTCCTGTTAAATAAGTAAATGCCGACGGCGCAGTTAATAGTTCCGCGCCCGCTTGGCGTAAACGCTGTGCCAAGGCTGGGAAGCGTAAATCAAAGCAAACCATCATCCCCAACTGATAAACGCTTGAATCAACTTCCAGCGCTACGACGACCGTTTGTGTACCCGGCTCAACCGTTGCCGCTTCGTTATAGCTGCCTTGTTTATCGGCAACGGTTGCGGTAAACAAATGAATTTTATCGTAGCGCGCAACACAGGTACCATCGGGTGCAAATAGCTGGCTGACCTGACGTAGTCTACCGTCAGGAACGATAACGCCATCGGGACGATAAGGGCAGGGCAGCGAGCCTGCCAATACATAGATACCATAGGTGCGGGCATACTCTGCTATCGTTGCTGATAGCGCATCGAACCGCTCTGCGGTAGCAAACTGCCTACCCATACTACAGCAGTTTTCTGGTAGGACGACAAGCTGTGCGCCTTGCGTGCTTGCATTGATAATAGCGGCTTTTATATTGGCCAAATTGTCTTCAATATTCTGCTGGCTATTCATTTGAATGGCTGCAACCGTCAGTTGCTCATTAATCAAGGTGTTAGTCATCATATTATTCTCAATTTTTCATGCTTTATAGTTTTTCAAAGTCTTTAGGGCTCTTTTGGCGTATTCTTATTATCAAGCCTAATAACTATTGAAGGATGCTGGGTTTTAAAAAGTTAAATTTAAGAAATGCTAAATTCAAAAGGTGATAAGGTTAAAAGAGGCTAAAGTTAAGAAGTGTTCTGGTATTTATCATTTAAATATTGCCACAAAAGTATAAATATCTCTATGTTTTGGTAAAACGGCTATAAAGTCTCGTCTGGAGAGGGTATAAATTATCATAGCAACATTATAGCAAAAAATGCTATCGTCTCGTCCTGATAGAGTTAAAGCCTCGTTCCAACGAGTAGAGGCATTAACCAGCATAACCTATACCGTATCACCAGCATCGGAGTGTAATAAGCCACCCATGAGTATGTCGTTCGGATTGGCAACCACGCTAAGCACCTCACAAAAACTGACCCCGCAGATGCAGCAAGCCATTAAATTGCTACAGCTCTCTAGTCTTGAGCTTGCGCAGGAGGTTCAGGCGAAGCTGGACAGCAATCCATTGCTGGAGCGTATTGAGGAAGATGAAGATGAATACGAGACCAGTAATGAAAAAAATAATGAAGCGATAAATGAGTTTGGTGAGCCATTAACGCTAGATACTTGGAATCAAAATGCTGAGGCTGATTCTTTTACCACATCCTCTACCGCTAGTAATAACGACGATACTTTTGAATACGATGACCGTGTTAGTGACAGCTTGGATAAGTTGCAACAAGCCAGTTTCGATGATGACGCAATAGACAGTTATGATATGGATAGCTATGCAATAGATAGCTATGATGGTGATAGTGTTGATAACAGTCGCTTTGATAGTAGCAATATCGGCTCGGGCAGTACATCGAGCGCATTAGCACGCTCAGATTCTGATGACTTTGATAGCTATCAAGGCAGCACCACCGCCACGATTCAGGATCATGTACGCTGGCAGCTAAATTTTAAACGTCTCTCTGAGATAGATACGCTCATTGCTGAATATTTAATGGATTCTATGGATGACATGGGTTTTATACAGCTTGACATTAACGAGTTGTTACAAAGCTTTGATACCATGGCAAGTTTTTATCAATGGGATGAGCGCGTCGAACACGACGAAATAATGGCGGTGTTACATATTATTCAATCCTGCGATCCGCTTGGTGTTGGTGCCCGTCATTTAAGTGAATGCCTGGCGATTCAACTGTCCAAGCTTGCGCCCGACACCGAGTATCTAAAACAAGCAAAAGCGTTATTGTCAGCCAGTGAGCATTTAGTTAGCAATAATATCAAAGTGCTTATTGAGCAAACAGGGCTCACCGCTTATGACATCACACCTGCACTCAATCTATTGCGCACCTTAAACCCCTCACCCGGATTGCTATTTCAAAGCAATCAGCCAGACTATACCCAGCCGCCAGCCAGCTATGATATTCCTGATGTATTAGTCACGCCTACTCGTCGCCGCGACGGTAATGTCACCACATTTATGGAAACACAAGACGATGGCTGGTATGTGCGCCTCAACCCTGACACCCTGCCAAAGCTACGGGTTAATCAAGAATATGCCAACTTGGTTAAGCGAGGTGATGACAGCCCCGATAATCAATATCTGCGCGAAAATCTTACCGATGCACGCTTGTTTATTCGCAGTATTGAAGAGCGCAATCAAAACCTATTAAAAGTGGCGACGAGTATTGTGCGCTATCAGCAACAATTTCTGCAGTATGGTGCGACTGCCATGCAACCACTTATATTAAAGGTAATCGCCGAAGAAGTTGACTTGCATGAATCTACCGTCTCGCGGCTCACCACGAGTAAGACCATTTTGACCCCGCAAGGGTTATTCTCCCTCAAGTACTTCTTTTCATCCCACGTCAGCAGCACAGATGGTGACATCTCATCGACTGCCATTAGCGCTATGATTAAGCAGCTCATCACCGATGAAAATCCGAAAAAACCATTCTCCGACAGTCGAATAAAAGATTTTTTATTAATAGAAGGTATCGATATCGCCAGAAGAACAGTGGCCAAATATCGTGAAGCAATGAATATTGGTTCATCTACCCAGCGCAAAAAGAAATATTAGTGTCTTAATTCAATAGGTTATCAACTGACTGACAGCATCATCAACAATTTTATTTCAAAAATAAAAAATAAAATTTTTTGATTATATAGAAACATTGAAGAAACAACTGCTTTTATTACATTTAATTACAACTTACTGGCTTGCTACTATTCAATTTTCATGACAAATTAGAGTCATACCAACAACAAAATCCAAGTGTCGATTTAGCATATTTAATCACTTCAATAATTAAAGAGATGAGAGAATGGTACGTTTACATTTTGCTAAAGGCACTGGTTATAAAGCCTTGGTTAATAAAAAAACGAGGGCAGTTATTGGTAACGTAGGATGATAAAAGCAGGAATGCTCACTCATCTGTTGACTGTAAGTATCAATGTAAGCAACGATAAAAGGACAATAATATGAATGTTTCTATCAGTGGTCACCATATCAGTATTACCGATGCAATGGACACAGCAGTTCGTGAAAAGCTTGAAAAAGTAGAGCGTCACTTCGATCAGATTCAAAGTATTAAAGTAATATTATCGCTAGATAACAGCGGCGCAAGTGACGGTGGTAAAAAAAGTCATAAAGCTGAAGCGATTATGCGAGTCTCGGGTAAAGAGATGTTTGTCCAAGCGCTTGACGATGATATGTATAAAGCTATCAATGAGATGGCAGACAAACTTGATAGACAAGTACGCAAATATAAAACCAAAATGGAGAGTAAAAAGACACAGGGTGCAGGGCGTGATGGACGCTATGAAGAGCTGACGACAGCAGATGCAGCTCCTGCAGTTTGATTTTATAATGTATGTTTAGGGTGTTTGAGGATAAATGGCTGCTGGCTAATATAATAACAAATAGTATCAATGACCATATCTTTAGATATCTCTAAACCAAACATATAAAAAGGAAAAAGACCTCAAACGTACGAGACGTTGAGGTCTTTTTTATTGTCCGCTTCTTTAGAAAATCGACTATAGTGAACTTAACACTACCAGCCTCTTTGAGCGTAGAAAAACGCTTAACCACCACCAACTGCTTGTACTACTTCGATGCTCATACCTTCAACAATATGCATTTTATCAAGCTCACTTTTTGGGATAAGGTCACCGTCCACTTCTACGGCATAACGTCCTTTACTGAGTCCAAGCTCATTGACGACCATTTGTACCGTCTGGTGAGTGGTCTGTAGGTTTTTACCGTTCACACTGATATTGCTCATAAAATATACTCCTTAATTAACCAACATTATCAATCAAGATTACTTTTTGCAGCATTGTCACCATTCAGGTGGTATTTGACATTTCTTTTATTAGCAATCGGTTATTTCATCGCCGAGTTATTGAGTTTAAATGCCGACAGCGCCAACCATAGCCAACCTGCAATCATCAGAACGCCACCGATAGGGGTAATTGCTCCAAACCAAAGCGGCGCGCCAAGCGTCATCGCATATAAGCTACCCGCAAATATTAAAATACCTATTTGCAATAGCCATGCAGTGGTTTGAGTGGCATATTTGAGTCGAATCAATAGGCCAACCAGCAGTAGGCCAAGACCATGGACAAATAAATACAGGGTTGCGGTATGCCACCATTCGAGTTGTTGAGTGCTGGCGATGTTTGTTAGACCATGCGCGCCAAAGGCGCCCAAAGCCACAGCGATGGCCATATTAATCGCTGCAATACCTATCCAATTTAACATGGCAAACTCGTATTATTTAAAGGCGCTTTATTTAAGAACGCTTTATTCAAAGGGTACCCGCGACTGGAATATAGTCAGGTCAATATAAAGGAGATGTAGTGGGACTGCTATCAATTTTTTGTAGCCTCTGTCGGCGTAGGCACAGCAGGCAAGAAAAATTTTTACCAGTCACGCATCATAATGTCGTGTATGTATTTTATTTGGTATCGACCATATCACTGCGACTGAAAATAACAGCTATTGAATGTCATCTGGCAAAATAACGCTATCAATAGTCATGGCATCGCGAATTTTGTCCATGGCATTTTTTTCGATTTGGCGTACACGCTCGGCAGAGATAGAATAGACCGCTGCCAATTCATGCAAGGTTGATTTTTGCTCAGACAGCCAACGCTGCTCGACGATATCGCGTGAACGGTCATCGAGGGTATCCATGGCTGCTATCAACGCTGATGAGTTATTTTCTTCCCAGTCTGCTTCTTCTAGCTGCTCAGCAGGATCAATACCATCCTCTAAAAACAGCTGCGGCGCATAACGTCCATCATCATCATCGCTAGATTGCGCTTCAAATGAGGCATCATAAGAGGTCAAGCGCGACTCCATCTCTAACACTTGCTTGCGCGTCACGTTTAAATCGTTGGCAATCGCATCTGCTTCTTCTAATGTCAGCTGGTTATTGGTTTTTTTAAGACTGCGTAAATTAAAGAATAGCTTACGATGGGCCTTGGTCGTCGCGACTTTCACAATGCGCCAGTTACGAATCACGAATTCATGAATCTCCGCCTTAATCCAATGCACAGCAAACGATACCAAGCGTACGCCTTTATTGGGATCAAAGCGTTTCACCGCTTTCATCAAGCCTAAGTTGCCTTCTTGAATTAAGTCCGCTTGCGGCAAGCCATAGCCCGAATAACTACGGGCAATATGAATGACAAAACGCAGGTGCGACATCACCAGCAGCCGCGCGGCTTCCACATCGCCTTCATCATAATAGCGATGAGCCAGCTCTTGCTCTTGGGTTGGTGTCAAGATAGGAATTTGATGCACAGTGTTGATATAAGCACCCAGATTGACCCCAGGCGCTGATAAATGGGTCGGCATCGCTGGCACCAAATCACGGGTACTGGTATTACCAAGTGCACTCGAATCATAAGGGGGTCGCTGTGCGGCAGCTTTCAATGCTGCATCACGTGCTTCGTTTTTTACAGGAGCTGCATCGTCTTTTTTACTCGTTTTTGCAGCATCATTAGAAGTATTAGCCATATTCTTGACCTTGGTTAAATAGTGACGCAAATAGTCAGATAAAATCTTTATAGTTGTAATTGTAAAGGATAGCGATGCTTAGTTGCTATCAGTTTTGGTAATGATGAAGTGATATATTGTATCAAAAGGCTGTGATGATATGCTATCAGCAGGCGGCTGCTTAGTGGAGTTATGTAGCGTTAGTAGCAGCTGCTCTGTGGTATCTGTTTGCTGGCTTTGTCGACAAAAAGCCATGATATCTGCTTGTGAGTTGGGGTCTGTTGCGACCACGTATAAAGACTCATTAAGGCCAACATTGCGTAGCGCTACCTTGGTTTTTAGTAACGGCATCGGGCAAGCCAGTCCGCGACCATCGACGAAACGCTTGATAGTGAGGCTAGGTTGCTTTTCGTTTGTGGTGTCATTGAGGTTAGCATCGTCAACACTGTTGTTATCGCTATCTACTGGTAGCAATGCTAGCAGTGGTCTAATCGACTGCTGCTCTGCCTCAGGTAAATGCTCTGATAAAAGTATCTGGTAAGAGGCTCGTATCATGATGGAGTGGCTATCAGCGGACATAAAGGTAACCTTTAAAATATCAATAAATATGTTAGTACACCACTTGGCCATATTCGTTGGTTTTAACATTTCACGATGACACAGCGGTTATTTTGCTGTGCAGCATGCATTACAGTGCACCATTATAGCAAATTGCCACTATTCAATTGCAGTTGAATATAATCAACGCCATGTTCGGTTCACTAGAATCACATATATATAGTGGATTCACTTTACAACCGAGACAGTGCTATTGGCTATAAATTTTTTGCCGCCTCTGTCACGCCTGCGAACAGCAAGCAAGAAAAGTTTATAGCAATAGCAGGTTACTATTTGCTTTATTATAAACGTATCCATTTTATATGGGATTGACTAAAGCCATGTTGCACAATAGTGACGGGCAGCTGAGTTATTGGTAGTCGAGTACAGACTAGAATTGACCTTATATAAACAAGCTCGTATAGTCGAAAAAACATTGTCATTACTCACCTGTATAGGATACGCACTTGTACCACTCTAATAGACAGTCGATGCTTGGTAGAGCGCTCATGCACCAGTCAAATACACACGAGGAAGCCACGCGTTCGCGAGCGGTGATATCGCCTTTTTATCAATATAAAAAGTACCAATATAAAAAGTGTCAGCATAGAAAGTCTCAGGGCAAAACAAGCCTTCTGTCTATAGCCGTGTCGAGCGTTATTAGGCTGGGAGGGTTAGCGGTATTACTGATAGTGACTAGTACTGCCAATAGTAGTGATGGCAACATGAGAGGTGCGAGCGGTAACCAAATCGCGGCATTCAATGATAACTCATGGCAGTCTACAGGCTCAAAAGATTTAAACTTACCCAATTTGCGCGGGCAAAGCTTAAGCTTCGCGGAACAATATCAAAATAAGCTGCTCGGTGAATGGTCGCTACGCAACGTCAATGGTCGCACCAAGATGGAGCACGACCCTTGGATTCAAGAAACGATCAAAAATATGACCTGGCGCCTCAATGCCCAAGCACGACAGCAGGCACCAATGGGCTTGGTTATTATTGATAACCCAAGTATCAATGCTTTTGCAGCACCAGGCGGTGTCATTGGTCTCAATACAGGGACAATATTGGCCGCCAGCAGTATGGATGAGCTGGCTAGTGTGGTCGCCCACGAAGTCGCTCATATTAGCCAGCGTCATTATGAAAGTGGTGTTGATGAGCGCAAAAAAGCTCTGCTGATGCAGATAGGCGGTATGCTAGCAGCGATTGCAGCGTCAGCCGTCGATGGTGATGCGGCGGCGGCAGTGATGATGGGCAGCCAAACTGTGACGATGAATAACACCATGGCGTTTAGCCGTAGTAATGAGCGCGAAGCTGATCGGGTAGGGATGCAAATCATGACCCAAGCGGGCTATGACCCGAGAGCCATGCCACGGTTTTTCGCCACGATGAACCAACGCAGCCAGCTGAATCAAGTTGAAAATCGATTTTTACCCAGTTTTGTACGCTCGCATCCATTGAGTAATGAGCGCTTAAGTGAATCACAGAGTCGCGCGCAGCACTATCCACCATTGTCATTGAATCGGCAGCAGCGCCATCAAGCGTTATTTGATTTGCTCTATTGGCGTGTTCAAAGCACTGGCAAGCATGCCTCTGAGACAGAATTAACGACAGCCGCCAAAAATAGCGCGGGTGCTAAGTTGGCTCTGATGCATTGGTATGGTGAGCAGCAGCGCTTTACAGATGCTATCGACGTGCTGGCTGAGATTAATCAACTACCGCCTGTACAGCGTCAAAAACTAGAGCCTTTACTGTCAATTACCCATAGTCAAATTTTGACGGAACAAGGTAAGTGGTCACAAGCTGCTGAGATATTAGAGAACCAGCAGCGGCTATCTCCTGAACGCCGTGACCTGCGTCTGTATCTGGCTGAAGCACTGACCAATAGCAATCAGCCCATCAAAGCACAGGCACTACTCAAACCATTGACCGAACAGCAGCCAAGTGACCGTTATGCTTGGCAAAGTTTGCAATTGGCCAATGAAAAACTGGCCAAAACCACCGATTCTACACCACTAAAAAACATTGCCACTATTAATGCGCTACGCTATCGCAGCCATGACCAGTTGTGGAGTGGTCGTTATGAGCGCGCACTGACCTCATTGACCCAAGCCAAGCAACTGGCGGAGAAGCTGCAAACGACTGCGCAAGCCAATAGTGCTCGTCCACTACTTGCCAATATTAATGCCGAAATCAAAGCGGTAAAAACCGCCAAAGACTTCGAGCCTTAGGCGGTTATTTTTTTAACGTGTCAGCTTTTAACTTACCAATTTCTAAACTGCCACTACTGTCGTAAATCAGCTAATGAATAATAGGTTTTAGCCTTGTAGAGCGTCTTTTACCAGCTTAGAGATGAGGGCAGGGTCAGCGCGACCCGCGGTTTTATTCTTTAATACACCCATCACGCTACCCATATCACGCATAGAAGTGGCACCTTGCGCCGCGATTTCTGCATTGACCAAGGCAGCAAGCTCGTCATTGTCCATTTGTTTGGGCATAAATTCATTGATGATATCGATTTCAAACTGCTCTTTGGCGGCTAAGTCATCACGATCATTTTCTGTAAAAATACCAAGCGATTCTTGGCGCTGTTTTAGCTGTTTTTGTAACACGTCTAAAACAGCTGCATCATCGAGTTCTATTTGACGGTCAATCTCGATTTGCTTGACGACTGCTTGCACGTTGCGCAATACTTTAACACGCTCAAGCTCACGCGCTTTCATAGACGTTTTAATGCTGTCTGATAGAGTCTGTTTAAGTTGGCTCACGGTTATTATTCCTTATTAGTATGGATAAAGCTTTAGATAATAAACTGCTGATAATTTTTTCTGCAAAAAGACTTGGTGTTAGGGGCTGAGTATTAGGGGCTGAATTCTATACAGCGCCTACCTAGGGCGTGATAAAAAAATTGTAGCATAAAAAACGCCACTGATATCAATCGATAACAGTGGCGTTAGTGTAGCGCTAGTATTTAGCTAATCGTATTGTCGATTAGTACATACGAGTGGTACGAATAGTTTCGCGTTGTAATTTTTTCTTATAACGCTTTACGGCAGCTGCTTTTTTACGCTTGCGTACTTGCGTTGGTTTTTCATAAAACTCACGCTTACGTACGTCTGATAATACACCAGCTTTTTCACAAGCACGTTTAAAACGACGGATAGCGATGTCAACTGGTTCGTTTTCTTTAACCTTAACTGCAGGCATGAAGACTCCTCGATTAGGATGAGATATAAGGGCATTAGTTTGGCTGTGTATTAGTATTTAGCCGTAATATCTCAAGATTACTGGCATCAGCTCAAACTAGGATAATCTTGCGCAATAGCACAAGGGCGCCTATTTTAATTAAAAATAGCAGCAAAGTCAAAGACTTTAGCGTATCTGTTTTGAATTATTGCAAACAAAGATAACTTAGCAGTATGCAACTAACGGAGTCTTATTTTAAATAGAAATGTTAATATTTTTAATAAAATTTTAACAAATAATCAATAAATTATGGACAAAACACCTGCTCAGCAATAACGACTTATATTAAGT
>NZ_JBQSXN010000012.1:0-53821 GCF_052378235.1 Psychrobacter sp. AOP3-A1-26 | reverse complement strand
TTTTTTTGCAGCCTCTGTCTGCGTAGGCATAGCAAGCAAGAAAAAACGGTACCTGCAGTACGTGATGTAGCGATATTACTTCTCACTGGCTATAAATAGTCACTTATAAATAATAGCCTTAGCAAAATAAAAAAACCGCACCTTTTATAAGATGCGGTTTTTTATTGCTACGTTATTAGAAGCTTTTTAACCTCATAACCCTTGGATTAATTTGTTGGGTCAATGGCGCTACCTTGAGTTGCGTCATCACCATCTGGCAATAAATCATCGTTGTTACTGTCTAAAGGGTTTAAATCAGGATCAAGCGCATCGTTAGTAATAGCCATACCGTCATTAACATCAGCATCAGCACTAGCATTGGCATCGACTGTTTCATCATTTACCATGAACTCAATGCGGCGGTTACGAAAGCGTCCCTGTTCGGTTGAGTTATCAGCGATAGGATCTGTCTCGCCCATGCCTTTAGTCATAAGTTTGCTTGGGTCGGCGCCTTGGGCGACCAAATACTCCTTCATAGATTCGGCACGCTCTTGCGATAGCTTCATATTATAATCCGCGTCAGCCGTTTTGTCAGTGTGACCAATAATCATCAATTTCATGTTAGGCACTTGTTCCATAAGCGCCACAGCATTGTCTAACAATGGCTTGTTAGCATCTGGAATCACTGCTTTGTCTACTTCAAAGTTAACGACTTGTAAACTTAAAGCGCGCGCAACATCACGAGGATCTGGATTGTCACCAAGATCATCCATAGCTGCTTGCGATGCTGTTAAGCTATTATCAATCTCGCTTTGCTCATCCAACGGACCTTCGGCTTTTACCGTCATCGCTGGAGCAGCGGCTTGTAAGTCATCGACCAACTTATCTAATGTTGCAGCATCGGGTGCGTTAACAATAATATTATCAC
The DNA here is from genome assembly GCF_052378235.1 of Psychrobacter sp. AOP3-A1-26. Lineage (NCBI taxonomy): Bacteria > Pseudomonadati > Pseudomonadota > Gammaproteobacteria > Moraxellales > Moraxellaceae > Psychrobacter > Psychrobacter sp. AOP3-A1-26. The sequence continues at coordinate 52,914 of NZ_JBQSXN010000012.1, read as the reverse complement.
CTTTGATAACCATGCTGGCGTTTGGTACATTTTTGACGATAGGCAGTATAGTGGCAAGCTGGGCAGCCGCTGGCATATCTATTGCAAAATGGTCATCAACATCGGCGCGGCATTTACTGGTTTCATCACCAAAGACGCCAGTTAACGCATCCATCACATTGGTCTGTAAGGTCTCATCACCAACATTCATGCGGCAAGCGTACAGTTCACTGTTTTCACCAGTGGCAATACGCAATGACGCAGGCTCAACATCAGCAGCAACCGCTGTTTGTCCATCGTCATCTGCCGCTTGTTGCGTCGTAGCAGCTGGTGTGGCGACAGGCTCAGGAGTTTCTTGGCAACCACGCAGTAACGCCCAAGCCAAGGCCCCTAAAATAATCAAGCCAATGATGGGTAACAGCGCCTTCATAAAGCTGCCTTGCGGCTCTTCTTCATGTTGCAATGGTGCCGTACTTACCGTATCAGAAATACGCGCTCCAGCAGCAGGCGTAGCAGCCAACATTCCTGCGGGCAACACGGTACTTGCCCATGCAGGAATATGATGTTGATAATTGGCAAGATTATCACTCAAAAATTGTGGGACAGGTGTGGTACCAGCCAAACTTTTAATTTCGTGAAAAGCCAGCGGTGCTGCCATAGCAATCAAACCACGAGCGGCTGTTACATCAACATTATGCTTGCCAGCCAACTCACGCGCGATTTGGTCACGGTGCGAGCCATCTGTCCACACGCGATCATAGAACCCTTGGTCGTCACGGGCGATATTCTCATTGGCAAAGCGGTCGTAAGTATCATTGTCTGCCAGACGGGCGGCAAAAATAGCATAAAACTGTTCAAGTAGATTTTTCTTAGCTGGGCTACGGTCATCTTCTAGTACTGCTGGGCTGACTGTGCGCGTCAAATGACTGATAATATCCATAATATAATTCTCCTATCAATGCTTACTTGGCTTATTTGTATAATTAGAATGCTTAAAAAATGACTCAATGAAACCTTTATGTGGTATGAAAGTATGTGGTATTAAAGTATATGAGCTGAAAGCCACGACCATGGTTGAAAAAACCATCGTCCGAGCTATATTCAATTTTTATCATTATAAAAGTATTAAGCGAGTATTAACAATCAACACGTTGTTGTGCAAATGCTACGTTAGGTAATGTTTCAGTTGTCACACGTAACCATGTATACAATAAAATATAAATTATCAACATGCCAATACGTGATTATGACCGAGACTTTATCAAGTCCTTTGCCTTGTAATACAGCAACATAGTTGATTCACTTTAAAACCGATACGCCAAATATTCTTTATGATCGAATCATTTATTGCCTTACCTGTGCAGGCTCAGCGACGATGACTGTACTGGCCATCTCATCGACTTCCTCTGGCGAAAAAGGACCTGGTGGTCTGGTCGGTCGGTTATTGCTCGGTGGATTTCTTTGTGTATTGCTCGGTACGTTACGAGGAATACTATCAGCAGCATTGTTAGTATTATTAACATCATTGTTATTTGGAGCAGGAGCAGGTATCACGTTATCACCTGTATCATCATCTGATGCCTGATACTCTCCAGCCCCATTGTCATCATTACCATACTGGTTATTTGTGCCCGCACCCTCATTTTCAAACTGATTATCTTCCTCATTCATCGCATTGACATCATTGTTTTCGGGCAATGGTAGTGGTGCCGTACTATCGATTGTCATTGCTGGTGCCAAAGCACCTATATCCGTAACCAATCGCTGCAACAACATACTATCTGGTGCCTCTAACGTAAGGCGGTCGTTTTGCAACTGTAAGCGTGCAAACGGCGTTGACCTAAGCATGGTCAAGATGTTGGGTAACTTCTCTACAGAAATGTTAGCAATACTGGTTGCAGTGTCTGTTTGTACCGCCAATGTGCAAATGCTCGCCTGCTCACCAAAGCTAGTATTTAATGCATTTTGTAAGGTGCTTTGTAATGCTTCATCACCCACAGTGGCACTACAGGTATAGAGATTACCGCTATCGTCCATGCCAATGATGAGCTCGACTGGGGTCATAGTCTGCTCTGCTGGCGCAGGTGGTACGACCACAGGCGCTGTCACAACAGGTTCCACTGGCACAGTATTACTAGGCTTTATCAATAAAGCCCAAACAGCCAACCCAATCGCTGCCACCGCTCCTATTAACAAAAACACTCGTATTAGTAGGTCGTTACGTTGATTACGAGTGCGCACTTCGACTCGCTTCATGTTGTCGTTTTCTGCCAAATGATGCGCAGCTGGATTGGCATGGATGGCATCAGTACTTTCTATACCCGTACTCTCTATACCTGTACTTTCATCAGTGTTGTTTATATCAGCTACCGTCGATGAGGTAGTGGGCGCCGCCACTATCGCGCTTGTACTTCCATCAGAATCTTGAGCTTTATCTAGCGCACGATCATTCCTTGTGGCAGTACCAGCATTCACTACATTATTTGAGTTGGTGTCTTCACCAAGGCTTTGAGTCGCTGTGATAACGGGAGCCGACCATATAGGTAAATAGCTACGCAGCGCAGATTGTTCTGCTTGCAAAAATGCGGGTAGAAACTGTCCATCGGCCAATATTTTGAGCTCACGATAAGCCAATGGAGCGGCATTAATGAGTAACTGCGCGGTCTTAACCTCATCTATATGATGGGTGGCGGACAGCTCTTGAACAATAACCTGCTGCATCCTAGGGTCGTGCCATAGTTGTTCAAACAATGGACGTTCTGTGACCATATCAGCTGCCATCACTTGCTCAGCGCGAATTAACTGTGAGTAAATCTGTGGCAATGCCAGACGTGCTGCCAAAATGGCATAAAACTGCTCAAGTAAGCTAATATAGGCCACGCTACCTTGGTTATCACTGCTGCCTTGGTTATCATGGTCGCCTAATAGAGCGGGGGTTACGGTTTGTTCCAACTGCTCAATAATACTCATAGATGACTGCCTTTTTCGACCTGCACTTTAACTTTATAAAAGAATGAATGGTTCGTTTTTGTTTTATGTAGTAATACATTACCTACCCTAGAAAACTGCTGGCATTCATGACATCGTGATCGTCAGTATATGAAGCTTTACTCATTCTGCCTGACGCAGGACTACATTACTCACTATAAAAGCATAGAAATGCACTATTTTGTCACACAATAAGTTTTCGCCTCCTCATAACTACTGTTAGTATTGTTTCATTATTGGTCATATTTAGTTTTGACTAAGCCCTAATGCTAATACTTAGGCATTGAACTAGGCTCTGAACATTGCCATCATTTATAACATTGCCATTGATAATATTGGCACACACCAGGCGCGGCCTAAGGACTTTCCTTTGTTCAATCATACGACACTTATTATCATTATTACGGTTATTGTCAGCCTAATAGCGTGGCAAAACAAGACGTTTTTTAATCGGCTTATTTTTTATCCACCAGCGATAAACAATGGGCAATGGGATCGCTTTGTAACGCATGGCTTTATCCATGCCGATGGCATGCATCTGCTGTTTAATATGTTTACCTTATACTTTTTTGGTCGTGCCATCGAAGGATTGTATAAGCCATTCTTATTCGGTTATGGTTTCGTGGTTTTTTACGTATTGGCCATTATTATTGCGATGATTCCAAGCTACCTTAAGAATAAAAAAAGCGCCAGTTATTTAAGCCTTGGCGCGTCAGGCGGTGTATCGGCGGTGTTGTTTGCTTTTATTTTGCTGGCCCCATGGGAAAAAATCTATCTATTTGCGATAATCCCCATTCCTGCGATACTATTCGCGGTCGCTTATGTTGCTTATAGCATCTATGCCGATAAACGTGGTGGCTCAAATATCAATCATATGGCGCATCTATGGGGCGGCGCATTTGGGGTAATAGCCACGATTATTTTACAGCCACAAGTATTGCCACATTTCTTAAATGCCTTGCTGTCGCCTGGTTTTTAGACCTGGCTCGTTTCTATTTTTCATCGCTGTCTGAATAGTTGGCTATCGGTTGATGGCGCTTGATATCCTGTACAATGTTAACTTTAAAAATTTGATGATTTATTATGATTATAGATATTATCGGTGATATTCATGGTTATGCAGACAAGCTAGTCGGTCTGCTAAAACAATTGGGTTACGTACATAATGGTCAACATTTTGTGCCGCCAGCAGGTCATCGAGCGTTATTTATCGGTGATTTGATTGACCGTGGATCGCAGCAGGTGGAGACGCTAGAGATTGTCTTTTCCATGCTTGATGCTGACGTGGCCGATGCAGTGATGGGCAATCACGAATATAATGCGTTGGCATTTTCTACTCTTGATCCCGATAATACTAGCCAGTATTTACGCTCCCATAATGAGATACATAATCGTCAGCATGAGGCGTTTTTAGCCGAAGTACCATTTGGCTCAGAGCGACATCAGTATTGGCTACAACGCCTATATGAGATTCCTTTATGGCTCGAAACAGACTACGCTTGCTTTGTACACGCTTGCTGGGATGTCGATAGTATGGCGATACTTAAACCCCTGTTGACTGATAATAACTGCCTAACGCCGCATGGTTTAGTCGCGACTTCTAAAGAAGGCACCGCACCATTCGATGCGCTAGAGCGTGTGTTAAAAGGGGTCGAAACATCGCTACCTGATGGTATTGTAATGGTCGATAAAGAAGGTACGAAGCGCACACGAGTCAGAGTGCGTTGGTGGCTGGATGAGCTAAATAAACGCACACTTCATGAAGTTGCTCGCGCCCCTACTTCTGCATTGGCTCAGATTCCAAATGAGCTGCTGGCTGAAAATATTGATTTTGCGCTAAAAACCGATAAACCGGTATTTGTCGGTCATTATTGGCTGACTGGCGCGCCTGAACCCTTGAGTCCACAAGTCGCTTGTACCGATTATTCGGCAGCGGTAGACAGTGGTTATATGACGTGCTACCAGCTCGATACCGAACAGCCATTGCCATTAAAATCTAGTAATTTTGTACAATATCGTCATGATAATACTGCCAGTAATCATCAATAAGAGTAATGTTATTTATTTTACTTCACTATTAAACAGCAATCTTGGCTTTACGAATGTAGCAAAACTTTTGTATGATGGTCTTTTTGAGGATATCAAAGCATGAGCACCACATCAGCTACTGTTAACGCGATAGATCAAGACGGCCCTATTACCTCTCCTACAGGTCAACCAAAAGTTGGCATCATCATGGGCTCACAATCTGATTGGGCGACCATGGGCGCCGCAGCACAGTTGCTCGCAGACTTTGATATCGCTTTTGATTGTGAAGTAGTCTCGGCACATCGTACCCCAGACAGATTGTTTGACTACGCTAAGAGCGCCAAAGGTAACGGTCTGCAAGTGATCATCGCTGGGGCTGGCGGTGCAGCGCACCTGCCTGGCATGTGTGCCAGTCAAACACCGCTGCCTGTTTTTGGGGTTCCTGTAAAATCATCCATGCTCAGTGGTTGGGATAGTTTGCTGTCTATCGTGCAAATGCCAAAAGGTGTGGCAGTTGGTACCTTAGCGATTGGCACAGCTGGCGCTTATAACGCTGCCCTGCTAGCGATTCAGGTCTTAGCCTTGCATGATGACTCGATTGCGACTAAGCTGGATAATCTGCGTCAAGCGCAAACCGACACCATTCTTGCTAGCCCAACACCTGGTATTATCAATAACTAATGACCTATTAGGGCGAGTCCTCAATCTAAACGATGATACCTAAATGGGCTAAAAATACACGTCACTTGATATTTATTTTTAGATGAGCTTTACTTAATATAAGGTGCATGCAGTGCACCTTTTCCTATTTTAATCGATTAATTTTTAGATTTAATACACCAACACATTATTCATTTTTAACTCAAAGAGCCTACCATGACTACAGCCAACGCTTACCCTGTTACCCAAACCATTCGTACCATCGGGATTTTAGGTGGTGGTCAGCTTGGTATGATGCTTGCCGAAGCAGCCATACCACTGGGCTATCAATGCGTATTTTTAGAAGACAATACTGACTGCCCGGCCAGCTTATATGGTCGTGTGTTTAGCAGTGAGCAATTAGAAGACTTCATTGCCGCAGCGGATGTATTTACCTTAGAATTCGAAAACACACCGACTGCGACTGTCAAACAACTGACTGACTTGTCAAAGTCTGGTAGCAAACAAGGTATGTTTCCACCGCTGATTGCGCTTGATATCGCCCAAGACCGCTTAAAAGAAAAGCAGATGTTTAACGCGCTTGATATTGCCACTGTACCGTTTATAGAAGTCAATTCTGAAGCCGAATTAAATCAGGCTTGTGCTGATTTGGGATTGCCTATCGTCCTAAAAACCAGCCGCGGCGGCTATGACGGAAAAGGTCAGTTCGTTATTAAACAACACAGCGATATCAAAGCTGCTTGGCATGAACTCAAAGATGCGGTCAGCGGTAAAGGCTCACTGACACCAACACCTGCCCCATTAATTGCAGAAGGCTTTATTGACTTTAGCCGTGAGGTTTCTATTATCGCTGCGCGCGCACAAAACGGGCAAGTTCGCTGCTATGACTTGGTCGAAAACCATCATCACCATGGTATTTTAGCCAAAACCCAAGCTCCTGCCGTTGGTACCAGTCATTTATTTAAGCAAGCAACTGATGCCATTACCATGATTATGGATCATCTCGATTATGTCGGCATAATGGCACTTGAGCTATTCGTGACCAAAGACGCACGCGGTAATGATGCATTACTGGCCAACGAGATTGCCCCGCGTGTGCACAACTCTGGGCATTGGAGTATTGAAGGCGCAATCACTAGCCAGTTTGAAAATCATATCCGAGCCGTGGTCAATTTACCACTAGGCGATACCGATAATGTCCATCCAGCGATTATGCTTAATGTCTTGGGTCAGTATCCTGATATCAGCGCAGTACTAAATATCGACGGTGCTCATTATCATAGCTATCATAAAGCTGAGCGTGACGACCGTAAAATTGCTCATATTACTTTGATGCCCAACGATGTTGCCGATTTAGAGCCCGCATTGACCAAGCTTGTCGCGGTCTTGCCTAATAAAGTGGGCCTTGATAAAAAGACGACTGCTATAAATAGCCAACCAAAAACTGAAGATGACTTAGCTAATGCTAAAAAATCTAAAACGGATGTTAAAAATAAAACAAGCTCAGTCAATAACGATAACCAGCAAAAAGAGGCTCAAGTAGCCCCGATTAAAGAAACCTCGACTAAAGCAGATAAGGCCAAAAAATAATGCAAATTTGGGTGGATGCAGATTCAGTGCCATTGATTGCTAAAGACTTGATTATCAAAACCGCTGAACGCACACAAACCATGGCGATATTCGTCGCCAATCAACCGATTAAACTGCGTAAGTCACCACTGCTGGTTATGACAGTGGTGCCATCAGGGTTTGATAAAGCCGATGATTATATCGTCGAGCAGATACAATCAGGCGATTTAGCGATTACCAGCGATATTCCTTTGGCCAATGATATTTTGGACAAAGGCGGTATGGTATTAACGACGCGCGGCGTGGTCTACGATAAAAACAATATCAAGCAAAAGCTTAATATGCGCGACTTTATGGACACCATGCGCGGTACAGGCGTGATCGAATTACAAGAGATGAGCGGACAGAAACCTTATGGTGACCGCGACAAAAAGGCCCTTGCCGACGGCCTTAACCGCTTGGTGCGTTAGTTTTTATAGCAACTAATTTTGCAGCTTAACTTTTCTACATTTTCTTAAATAGTTGAGCAAATTTACAAAAGATACAGTGCTACTGGTATGAATTTTTTTCAGCCTCTGTCACGCCTGCGAACAGCAAGCAAAAAAAATTATAGCAGTAGCACGTTGTTAGAAACGTATTTCTTTCATTTTAACCTAACTATACACTCTGGGCTTTCTTGCAAACCGTATACATTCCATAACTAAACACTATGCAATCGGCACGCTTCATAACGAAGTATGCCGACCATTATTGTTACGCTATATTCAGTTTTTAACAACGATAACGTGTATAACAACCCATATAACAATAGGAATGATTATGAAAATTTTAGTGATTGGTGCAAGTGGTCGAGTGGGTACGGATTTGGTTAAGCAGCTATTAGCGGATAACCATCAAGTGGTTGGCACCACCCGCCAAGAAAAAAAGCTATTTGACGATAAGAATTATAGTCAGCTAGATTTAGACATTACCGCTCATAAAGACGCGATTCAAAAGCAGATTGATAAAGATATCGACGCGGTCTATTTTGTCGCAGGCTCTGGCGGTAAAGATGTTTTAGAAGTAGACTTACATGGTGCGGTCAAAACCATCCAAGCAGTACAGGATAAAGGTATTAAGCGTTACATCATGCTAAGCACAGTATTTTCGTTAGACACCAGCAAATGGGACAGTCCGGGAATTGGTGATTTAAAACAATACTATATTTGCAAGCACTACGCCGATCAGTGGTTGGTTAATGACAGCAATCTTGACTACACCATCGTTCAAGCAGGCGCGCTAAAAGAACGTGCAGCGACTGGTAAAGTTGCCATCAATGATGATAATGCGGGTGAAAACTCAATTGAAGATGTCGCCACGACTTTAGCCGCTGTACTAAAAGCAGATAATACTATCAACAAAGTATTTAGCATGCATAATGGCGAAACAGCTATAAATGACGCTATCGCAAAACTATAGTTCGTTTTAAAATAGTTAGTTCTAAATAAAAAGAGCGAGTAGACCTTTCGGCTTACTCGCTCTTTTTAATGACTATCAAATAGATAACTACTTAATAGCTAATTACTCAATATAGTTGATTCACTTTAAAACCGGTACACGTGCTACTGGAATAAATTTTCGCAGCCTCTGTCACGCTGGCGAACAGCAAGCAAGAAAAATTTATGACAGTAGCACGTGGCTATTTACTTTATTATAATCGTATCGATTCTATTTAGAGCCATTCAATCAATAACTATGCCAAGCCACTTGGAAACGAAATTACTTCCTCTAAGCTCTTCGCGCCTGTGAGCACCATCAGCAGCCTATCAACACCGACTGCAATACCGCTACAAGGTATTAAAGCATCAGAGGCCGCCAATAGCTGCTCATCGATGGGCATTTTCGGCAGATTATGATGCTGACGCAATTGATTGTCTTGCTCAAAACGCGCCCTCAATGCCGCGCCATCTGCCAGTTCGTCATAAGCATTAGCAATCTCAATGCCATTAATATAAAGCTCAAAGCGCTTAGCAACTTTATTACCGTCTTTGTCCAAAGCAGTTTTAGCCAAAGCGGCAGTCGCTGGCGGGTAGTCAATAATCAGCGTCGGTAAATCATGACCCAGATTGGGCTCTACTGCGTGGCTAAACAATAAATCCAACCAGCTCTGACGGATATCGTCTTTGCTATCGATTGTGCTATTTACATCATTATTAAAATCAAAACCTATCAAACCTTTGTCTTCTGCCACCGCTCGTAGTGCTTCAAGACTGGCAGTTAGTGGATGAATGCCCACAAAATCCATAAACGCATCAACATAACGGTAATGACTCATCACTATTGGATGCCCATAAAGCACCTCTAATAGCTCTCCCAGCTCAGCGGCCATATCATCTAGGCTATAATTGGGCTGATACCATTCGAGCATGGTAAATTCGATATTATGGCGTACGCCTATTTCATTATCTCGAAAGACGGGACAAATCTGATACATAGGTACTTGCCAGCTGGCGAGTAAACGCTTCATGGCAAATTCAGGCGAGGTATGTAAATAATAGGTACAGGGTTTATCCTGATAAGTGATTTGCGCGGCGACTGACTGCAAAAAAGTATCGGTATTTCCTGCTTGTGATAGTAGCGGCGTCTGTACCTCCAATACTTGGCGACTGGTAAAAAACTGACGGATATCGTTTATGAATTGCGCGCGCTGCTGCGCCATGGCTAAAGTTATGGTGGGAGCATAGCTAGGCTGAGTAGGAGAACTACTTACTTGGTTACTTGCTTGGCTCATTGCTATCTACACTGCCTCATCAATTATAAAAGTAGGATTCTAAACGGTATTGTTAACCCTTAAAATTGCCATTCACGGCGCAGACGATAATCACGGCGCAATTGATCAAAGTCAGCGCCCCTTACTTGACCATTCACTGTTTTGTTCCTCAATGCAGCATCGTCTCGCATGATATCGTAGAATTTTATCAACCTATCTGGATGGGCTTTTAACTCAGACCATAAAAACATATTAAGCGTCAGTAGATTGTGCATAGTTTGAGTGGGTGTGACATCCAATTTCTCACATAGAGCATCATAGATGATTTGCGTGCCACGCAGCTTTCCTTCGACCGTATATCCTGCGATATGCGGCGTAGCGATAGCGAGCTTGGCAAGCAAACTCTCCGCCACTTGCGGCTCATGCTCAAACACATCTAACACCACTTGCCGCTTAGTAGAGTTGATATCGGCTTCAAGGTCATCTGCATTAACCACAGGGCCTCGCGCACTATTAATAAGCATGGTATGCGGCGACATCATTGCTAGAGACTCTGCATTGATAAGATGCCGCGTTGGATAATCACTACCGTTGCTGGTTTTATCCTCACCTTTTTTATCTGTTAACGGGACGTGAAGGCTGACCACATCACTTTGGCTAAGCACTTGCTCGAGACTGGCGTTGTTGATATCTGAAGACGGCAATAGAGGATCATAGCCCAATATCTGCCAACCCAAATCACTCGCGTACTGCGCAAGTGTGCTACCGATATTGCCAATACCGATGATACCCAGCGTTAATGGCGTTATAGATTGCTGCCAATACTGTGGACGTAAAGTCAATATAGCGGTCACCACATACTGCGCGACTGAGTGCTTGCTACAACCTGCCGCATTGGCAAAAGTAATATTACGTGCTGCCAAATAATCTTGGTCAACATGATCAGTGCCGATAGTTGCAGAGCCAACAAACTTTACACTATCATTGTTAGCCAACAATGCTTCATCTACTGGGGTCACAGAACGTATCAACAACATGTCTGGCTGCAAATCTGCAAGCAATTGCGCGTTGATATCACGTCCAGCAACCGTGATAATATTCACAGTCTGTTCAGTCATTTGTCCAAGCGTAGAGGCATTAAAAAATGCATCCAAGCTGGCGATATTACTATCAGCCACAATAGTAATATTGTTAGTTGTATCGAGCCTATTTTTCATAGTATTGGTAACCATTTTATTAAAATTTATAACAGTAGCACGTTGCTATGGATGTATTGTTTACTCTGTTTCATTTGCTGGCGGCATGGCTTGAGGCGCAGATAATTCTACTTCTTGTGGGGCAAATATCTCGTTTTTATGCTGCGATATCCATTCACGCCACACCGCAAGCCCGATTGCCAACACCACAGGGCCAATAAACAGCCCAACGAAGCCAAACGCTGTTAGCCCCCCTAAAACCCCAATGAAAATAATAATAAAAGGAATTTTGGTGGCGCCACTAATGACGATAGGACGAATTAGGTTATCAACCCAACTGATAATAAATATACCCCATAATGCCAAGCCAATACCTTCTACGGTGTGCCCTTGGCTGAGTAGCCAAATCGATACGCCGCCCCAAACGAATGGCGTCCCAAATGGAATCAATGCAATGATAAACGTCACAATGGTCAGCAAAATAGGGCTAGGCGCATCGGCGAAATAATAACCAACGCCCGCTAGCATGGCTTGTGCCAAAGCCGTTAGGCCAATACCATATACTACCGCACGCGTGGTCGTACCTACAGAATCAATATAGCCGTCGATACGGTTACCGATGATATTACGCAATGCCTGGCGGATTTGTCGCACCAAGCTCGTCCCATCACGATAAAAGAAAAACAGCGTCATCAGCGCCATACCGAGCTTGGCAAGACCACTAAACACCACATCAAACGCGACTTTGCCATAATATAAATGTGACTGCACCCAAATACGAAAGGCTTCGAGTGTTCCCTCAGGGTTTTTATTAATTCTCCACAATATATCTTTTACCTGCTGCCCTATCACTGGTAAATCTTTGATGGAGTCTGGCACATCCAAATAACCCACTTTGATACGATAGATTAAATTGCTGATTAGGCTCAAAGCTTCTTGTTGTAAAATAAAAATCCCAATGACCAGTGGCAAACCTATAATTAAAGAGATGCTTACCGTCATAATAGCGGCACTAAAACTGGGGCTCAGCTTTACCTTTTGGTAAAAAAAGTTATAAACAGGAAAGGTCACATACGCTAAAATCGCCGCCCACAGTGCTGGCACGATAAAGAACTGTATCACCTGAAAACACAATACGAACAGTACAACCAATAAGGTAATAGCCAGCAAGCGCTGAATAATAAATTCTTTTGTCCAGTTTTCAATCATAGCGTATAAACCAAGGGAAGACAGCAAAGACCTATCGTGGCTTCGCTGACAAGTTTATAAATGGGTGATGAATATCAGTTCATAGAGTATACCTATAAAAGAGTATATCCATAAACGGTATTCATTTACGAGGGTAGAGAGTCATCAATATACAGGTAAAGAACTGCTTTAATCGCATGAATTCATAGAATACCGTAACATATTTACGAGCTATCTTTTTTATTAAAATAAAGTAATAACAAAGCATTTATCTCGACTCATTATGCAACAAAACAGGATATTTATATAACGCTATGTTGTAACCTTTACTTACAACTTTATTCATATAAGTTTACTGGCTGATACCACCCCCAATGAGAGGCTAATACATGGCTTTAGTAAGTATAAACAAGGAACGAAAACCCTTTTTTATATTCATGCTCTAAACGGATATCTTGCAAGGTAATTCACTGGCGCGTTCTATTTGTCACGACAATTGATGTTATACTAAAGCGACTATTTTAGGCTTTTTAATACGGCTAAGTTGGTTTGACCTCATTTATTTTGGGCGTTATACAGACACAGCATTTTTTAAACCCTGTGCCAAAACCCGCTTTTATCGTCCTACTCTAAACCATATAAGAACCAACTTTTAGAGCAGCACTATAATTTTGGCTATTACGCATAAGCCTAGCCTTTATAAGCACTTTTTATAAGTACTAATTATATAAGCACTAATTATATAGACACTGTTTATCGCTTATTTAGCTACAGGTTTATGCAGGATTTAAGCTCGGCGTATCGGTTCACTATTCGAACTCGATATAAAAAAGCGCTATTTTGAGTTAATTTTCGGATTTTCTTTAAGTTTATTTTAAACCAATACTGACTCACCAAATTTTAAATACTATATCGATAGGAACAATAACAATGTCAAAAGACAATGATAACCCCAACCTTAATACCTCAAATGAGGACAGTAAAACCAATAAAACACAAGATACCGTCACTTTTGCTTTGGCGCAGTCACATTTTTTAGTGGGTGATATCACTGCCAATGCCGAAAAAATGCGCACACTAGCGTTGCAAGCCCGCGAGCAAGGTGCCGATGTCATTATTTTCCCAGAGCTTGCATTACTAGGTTACCCACCGCAAGATTTGTTGCTGCGTCCAAGCCTATCAGGCCGCATCAAAAGCGCTTTATCGACCTTAAGTGATATCGACGACATCGTTATGATTGTCGGCTATCCCCATGTCGACCATCACGGTACGTTTAACTCAGCGGCTATCCTACATAATGGTCATCAAAAAGGCTTTTATCACAAGCAAGTTTTACCAAACTATGGCGTGTTTGATGAGCGTCGTTACTTTGATAAAGGTCGCAACCAAGTTTTGTTTGACTACAAAGGCATTACTATCGGCCTGCTCATCTGTGAAGACTTATGGGAAAAAGGCCCCATTGCTGAGCTTAAAAAACAAGGGGCAGATCTGGTTATCAGCTTAAACGCCTCACCTTTTGAGGTCGAAAAACAAGACAACCGTAAAACAATGCTGGCCAAACGTAGCCGCGAAAACAACTTACCTATCATCTACCTCAATGCTGTTGGTGGTCAAGATGACTTGGTGTTTGACGGTGGCTCTATGGCGGTACAGGCTAACGGTAGCGTTGCACACGAAGCGCCACGTTTTATGAATCAGTTGCTTTTAGCTACTTTGGATGTCAAAACAGCCACGTTCGACAGCCAAGCCAAAACACCGTTAACGCTGAGCCGCGAGTCAGAGATGTATCAAGCATTGGTCGTTGGTTTACGCGACTATATCAATCACTCAGGCTTCGCAGGTATCATCGTTGGGCTATCAGGCGGGATTGATTCGGCATTGACGCTATGCATCGCAGTTGATGCTTTAGGTGCTGATAAAGTATACGCGGTGATGATGCCGTATGAATATACCTCTCAAATCAGCCTAGAAGATGCCCAAGCGCAAGCTCGTCGCTTAAACGTTTCTTATACCGTCTGTCCTATTTTTGATGCGGTCGAAGGCATCCGTCATACTCTAGCCCCCTTATTCAATAAATCGCCAGCAGACACCACCGAAGAAAATATCCAAGCACGCGCGCGCGGTGTTATTCTGATGGCACTGTCCAATAAGTTTGGGCATTTGGTCATCACTACGGGTAATAAGTCTGAATTAGCGGTTGGCTACTCGACGTTGTACGGTGATATGGCAGGTGGCTTTGATGTCCTAAAAGACGTTTATAAATCACAAGTTTATAAACTGGCCAGCTATCGCAACCGTTTAGAAGATACCCCTGTCATCCCTGAGCGCGTCATCACTCGCCCGCCATCGGCCGAGTTACGCCCAGATCAAAAAGATCAAGACAGCTTGCCTGACTATGACGTGTTAGATGGTATCTTGATGTCTTACATCGATGAAGACATGGGCTATCAAGACATTATTGATAAAGGTTTTGATGCAGACTTAGTGGCCAAAGTTATCAAAATGGTTGATAACAGCGAATACAAACGCTCGCAAGCACCCATCGGTACCAAAATCAGCCACAAAGCCTTTGGCCGCGAACGCCGCTATCCATTGGTGAATAAATGGTCAGTAAAAGGCTAAGCAAATTGAAACGTTAGTACTTGCCCAACGACTATTGCTTAGTGGTTGGGCGACACTGACCACTTAACCCTTTTACAAAAAATCAAACAATTTTATCATTAGCTGGGTGCTTACCCAGCTTTTTTAGTTTCTATACAGCCCCTAGATAAAAATCAAAGTATTTTATAAATACCCTGTCTGTTTGCACGCCAATCAATTATTACTATTTTCAATCGATACCTTTTTTACCGAGTATGTCATGAGTTTGCTAACCGCTAGTATCTTTCTCCTTTTATTGCTGGCCTTAAGCGCCTTTGTATCCGCTGCCGAGATTGCAATCGCAGCAGCGCGCAAAATTAAGCTGCAAATCATCGCAAAAGAAGGCGATGTTCGAGCATTTGACGTCCTTAAAATGCAAGAGCACCCTGGTAGCTTTATCACTGTTGTACAAGTGGTTTTAAACGCAGTCGCTATTTCAGCGGGTGCCGTGGGTGAGTCGGCAATTAGCCCCTACTTACAGCTTTTGGTTAATAATGAAGCAGCGTCATCGGTTATATCCTTCGTTTTGATTACCAGCTTATTCTCTTTACTCGCCGATTTGATGCCCAGACGGCTGGCAATGTCCAACACTGAGACTATCGCTATACGCCTCGTACGACCAATGATGCTGTTGATTTTCATATTCAAACCCGTTATCTGGATATTTGATGGGGCAGCAAACGTTATCTTTGAATTGTTGGGTATCTCAACTGTACGTCAAGACGATATGACGCCAGAAGATATTTATGCCGTCATGGATGCCGGTGCTGAAGCTGGCGTGCTCAAAAAGCAAGAACATCATTTAATAGCCAACATCTTCGATATGCAGGAGCGTACCGTCACCTCAGTGATGAACCCACGCGAACATATCGTTTATTTTGACACCAAAACGAGTACTGAAGCAGTCGTGCAAATTATGATTGACCAGCCACATAATAAGTTTTTGGTCTGTCATGACGATGATTTAGAACACATCATTGGTTATGTAGAGTCACGCAGCTTTTTAGCCTTAGTGCTTAACCAACAACAGGTCAGCTTAAGAGACAAAGCCTTGCTCAAGCCCGCTCTCTTCGTGCCTGATACCTTGTCTTTATTCGAAGTGTTAGAGATGTTTAAATCGACAGGGTCTGACTTTGCGGTCATCGTCAATGAGTATGGCTTGGTGGTCGGGGTCATTACTCTTAAAGATGTGATGAGTATTGTCATGGGCGAGCTTGTGACGTTAGAGGAGCAGCCTATCGTCCAACGTACTGATAACTCGTGGCTCATCGAAGGAATGACTCCTATTGAGGATGTAGTACGCGCTTTAGATATTGTCAATCTGCCACGCAGTCAAAACTATGAAACCCTTAGTGGCTTTATGATGTATATGCTGCGCAAAATCCCTAAGAAGACAGACACTATCGAGTATGCCAATTACCGATTTGAGATTATCGCCACCGACAATCTTAAAATTACGCAGTTATTGGTCACAAAATTTGAAGAAATTAATGAATAACTGCTGTATTTGAAACGCTGCATTTGATCCGTAACCTTGATATTAGACTGATTACTAGGGCATACCCTAAATAGAAGGCAAGCAAATATCATAACGCCCGCGCACCAAATATGGCAGTACCAACACGCACCATCGTCGAGCCATTGCTTATCGCCTCACCCATATCTCCACTCATACCCATACTTAGTGTGTCCCAGCCATTCAGCTCAGGATGTGCATGTTTGATATCATCAAATAACTGCTTGGTGCGCCCAAAGGCATCGGTATCGGCTTTGGCTGGAATAATCATCAAGCCGCGTAGTGTTAAACGCTCATAACCTTTGACAACGGTTATCAACTCTGGAAGCTGTGTGGGCAGACAGCCAGATTTGCTGTCTTCGTCATCGATATTGACTTGAATCAATACGTTTAACGGCGGCATCTCAGCGGGTCGTTGATCGTTTAAGCGCTTGGCAATAATGTCACGCTCAACCGTTTGTACCCAATCAAAATGCTCCGCAATATCGCGGGTTTTATTGCGCTGGATACTACCAATATAATGCCAAACAATCGCCTCGCCTTTAGACTGCTCTTTTAGAGTGGTAATTTTTTCGATGGCTTCTTGTAGATAATTTTCACCAAAGTGGCGCTGCCCTTGCTGCGCTAAAATGGCAATCATGTCAGCAGGTTTGGTTTTAGAAACTGCTAATAAAGTAACGCTTTCTGCTTGTTTTTCAGCATGCTCACAAGCCTGCGCTACTTGCTTATTTACTTGTTGCCAATTATCAATTAAGTTTTGGCTATCCACATGGTTTTTGCTATTTTTGATATCTTTCATATATGACTCACAAGGATAATGTATTCAGTGACTTTTAAAATTTTTTAAGATTTTTTAGTAACTTGACCGATACTTTGATTAAAAAATGATTAGACACTTAATACTTGCATTTTCTTAACGGAGTTGATGGTTAAATGTCTATAGTCTTGTTATGATATTGTTACATCGTTTAACATATGCTACTGAAGTTAATAGTAATGGTAAAGACTGTAATTTGGTTAGGGCGTATCCTAATTCTTTGAAGTGATTGATTCAAATACTGTTATTTATTGATAGTCTACCACGTGCTTTTGTACTCTCTTGTCTTACTCTTATTAATTGATAGGAATATCTGATTATGGCTGAAAAAAATAATTTAAGCATCGAAGACTTACTGCGCTTTACCGTTAAGCATAAAGCATCAGATTTACATATTTCAGCCGGTATGCCAGCGATGATACGTGTCGATGGTGAAATGACCCGGATCAATATGCCAGAGATGACCCACCAAGTGGTACATCAGCTTATTTATGACATCATGAATGACAAGCAACGCGCTGACTTTGAAGAGTTCTTTGAAACAGATTTCTCTTTTGAGATTCCCAATCTAGCACGTTTTCGGGTAAACGCCTTTAACCAAAACCGGGGAGCTGGCGCTGTATTCCGTACTATTCCTTCTAAAGTCTTGACCATGGAGGACTTAGGAATGGGCGATGTGTTCAAACGCGTTTCAGACTTTAAGCGTGGCGTGGTATTGGTCACGGGCCCCACAGGTTCAGGTAAGTCAACGACACTGGCGGCCATGATTGATTATATTAATGAAAGCCGTAAAGAACATATTTTAACCATTGAAGACCCGATTGAATTTGTTCACGATTCTAAAAAGAGCCTGATTAACCAGCGTGAAGTTCACCGAGATACTTTAGGCTTCGAGCCTGCGCTACGTTCTGCACTACGTGAGGATCCCGATGTGATTTTGGTTGGCGAGCTACGTGACCTTGAAACCATTCGCTTAGCCTTGACCGCCGCAGAGACTGGACACTTAGTCTTCGGCACCCTACACACCAGTTCAGCCGCTAAAACCATTGACCGCGTCATCGATGTATTCCCCGCAGCAGAAAAAGACATGATTCGGGCGATGCTATCAGAATCATTACAGGCCGTTATCTCACAAACACTGTTGCGTCGTCAAACAGGTGGTCGTATTGCAGCCCATGAAATCATGCTCGGCACCCCTGCCATCCGTAACTTAATACGTGAGAATAAAATCGCCCAAATGTACTCTGCTATCCAAACAGGCGCAGGCGACGGAATGATTACCCTCGATCAAACACTCAAAAACTTAGTGGCAAAAGGCACTATTAGTAAAGACGTGGCCCGTCCTTATGCCAAACAACCAGAAGCATTTTTGTAGCGTTATTTATTTGTATTGATAGTGGTAAGTGAACACCAAAACATGAATTTAGATATTTTTTTAATCGATTTACATCGAACACAGGTACGTTATGGACATTGATAAACTATTGCAGTTAATGATCAATAAAAACGGCTCTGACCTTTTTATTACTGCTGATGTAGCGCCCTCCATGAAAGTGAATGGTAAAATTCTGCCTGTGGGTAAAACGCCTTTGACCGCTGAGCAAACCATGAAATTGGTTAAAGGGGTAATGACGCCAAGCCAGAAAAAAGAATTTGAAGAGACCAACGAATGTCAATTTGCCATTGCTGATGAAGCACAGCAGGCACGTTTTCGGGTCAGTGCTTTTATACAGCGCGATATGGCGGGGATGATTTTACGAAAAATCGAGAACAAAATTCCAACGGTCGAGGAGCTGCGTCTGCCGCCCGCACTAAAAGAGCTGGCAATGAAAAAACGCGGTATCATTTTATTGGTTGGTGCCACAGGCACTGGTAAGTCAACTACCCTTGCTGCCATGATAGGACACCGTAATCAAAACTCCCATGGGCATATTATCACTATCGAAGACCCCATCGAGTTTGTGCATCAGCATCGTGGCTGTATTATCACTCAGCGTGAAGTCGGTATCGACACTCATTCATTTGAAGCAGGGCTAAAAAACACCTTACGCCAAGCGCCTGACGTTATCTTGATTGGCGAGATTCGTAATCGTGAAGTTATGAGCTACGCTATCCAATATGCTGAAACTGGGCATTTGGTATTTGCAACTTTACACGCCAACAATGCCAACCAAGCGATTGACCGTATTATTCATTTTTTTGAAACCAGCCGTCATAATCAGTTATTTATGGATTTATCACTTAACCTGCAAGCCATCATCGCCCAGCAGCTTATCCCCACTCCCGACGGTAAAGGGCGCCGTGCCGCTATTGAGATTCTATTAAACTCACAGCTGATCAGTGATTACATTCGTAAAGGTGAGATTCATGAGATTAAAGAGGTCATGACGCGCTCACGTGATAGCGGCATGCAAACCTTTGACCAAGCACTGTTTGATCTGTATGAACAAGGAGAAATCACCTATAAAGAGGCCATTCTCCATGCTGATTCTCCTAATGATTTACGCCTAAAAATCAAGCTTAGCAGTAAAAATAGCACAGTCAATCTCGATGAAGGTGCCGATAACTTATCGTTAGATATCAATTAAGCATTACTATTTTTTTGGTTATATCCTAAAATTTTACGAGACAATAAGAAACAATGACCAGTCGTTGAGCACAAAAAAAGCCCTCATTATTGATATGAGGGCTTTTTTCTATTTTTTACGCCACTGCTATCACTGATTATTTAACACTGTCCTTACACTCTTGATCATCACAGATACCGTATAGCACCAGTGAATGACCTGATAGTTTAAAACCGTGCTCTTCTGCAACTTTGATCTGTTGTTCCTCGATAGATTCATTGTGGAATTCTACAATTTTACCGCAGTTATCACAAACCAGATGGTCGTGATGCTCTTCTTGGGTAATCTCAAACACCGATAAGTTATTTTCGAAGTTGTGGCGCTCGACGATACCCGCTTGTTCAAACTGCGTAAGTACTCGGTAGACAGTCGCTAGACCCACATCTTCACCTTGTTCGATCAACGCTTTGTACACCTCCTCTGCACTCATATGATGCAACTCTGCACTCTCCAGCAGCTCCAAAATCTTGATACGAGGTAACGTGACCTTCAACCCTGCTTTACGTAAATCTTGATTGGTAAAAGAAGCCATAATATCCCTTCTGACTGTGACAGTCTTAGCAAATAAAGAACCGAAAATATGAAATAGATAATCGCTAATGATTATTTTTTATCGAATATAAAATATCTTAAGAACAACAAATTGCTTTATGCTAAGTAAATTTTCAATTTGTTATTTCCCCGACAATCGCAATGCAAGTCTATGAATTTAAAATATAAATAATAAAATCGCTCGGGTAGTGTTTGGTAAATAATGTCGTAAGTGGTAGGAAATTGCAAGTAAATGACGTATCATTTGTCCAAGATTGTCGGCCAGACGAGCACCAACCAACTTTGGCTGCACCTAATTTATTTCTAATGAGCCATCTTACCATGATAAAGACATTAACTTTTCGTCCGTTGAGCCGTACCAGCGTATTACGCAAGATTGCTATGACCAGCATGCTGAGCGCTGCTGTTGCTATGTCCGGCTGCTCATTATTGAGTGTTTATAAAATCGATTTGCCACAAGGTACTGCGATTACTCAAACGCAAGCGCAAAAACTGCAAGTGGGTATGAATCAAAACCAAGTACTTTATATCCTTGGTAGCCCAGCGATTAAAGACACCCTTGAGCCTAAGCGCTGGGATTATATTTATGATTATAAAGCGGGTACAGAAGGTAGCCGCAAAGGTATTGCAGATGTCAAAAATGCCAGTCAGCATTTGATTGTTTATTTTGATGATAACGGTGTGGTCAATCGTATCGAAGGTATAGATAGCCTGCCTGTTTCTTAGTTAAGACAGTCAACTAGATTTAATAACTAAATTTAATAATTAACTGTTTAACCTCGAGATTTATTCTTGCGCTGAGACATTGGATCAGCGCTTAAGCTGCGATATACCTCAATACGGTCAAAGGGCTGCAAGCGATAGCTAAGCGGCTGTTTTTGTGCATAGATACCGACATGCCAACGTTTAGCCGTTGGTGTGGCAACATCTGCTACCTGCTCACACCAAGTTGCTAACGCTACAAATTTTGCTAACCAACCTGCCTGCATCAGCGCCTCATATAGACTGGTCTCACGGCTGACTTGTAAAGCTAAATAATGCTGGCGCTGTGCATCCTCGGCGTACGCCAAATATACCGTCATCAAACGAGCTGACTCTAACGGCGATGCAGCATCATTGCTATCAACTTTATTGACACTTTCTCTTAGCTCAACCACTGCATCACCCAACCTATCAGCGCTAATAACAATGCCAATGGCACGATTAAACGAATCGCTATCCGCCATAAGTTATAAAGAGCTTCATTACCAAAGTTCAACGACTTACGCAGATGACTTATTTTCATCTGCCAACCGGCAAAGATGGATAACAATAACACCGTTAGGCTGCTAATGATGACCAAGATGCCGACCAGCCAAGTCGTTGGTATGACCACGACCAATGCCAGTGCTAACACCAAAGTTATAACCAAGCTTACTAACAGTCCAAACTTATGCGCTAACTGTTGCGTACTATAATGTAGCAAATAACTGACCACAAATAGCACACCTGTCCAATATAGCAACTGCCCGATTGGCGGCAATGCCATACCACTGATAAACAAAGCCACGACCCCAACCAATAACTGCAGAATCCAAATCGGCAGTACCAATTTGGTTGCGCGATAGTCAGTGGCTACACGTTTGTGAGCTGGCTTTTGTGCATTATAGTTATTGGCATCTACCGCCGTGAGCCCTTGCTTGGTCACTAGGTTTTGACCAAACCAGTATAAGCCCGTACCTGCGCCCACACTGACTAGCGCTAGTGCCACTGCACGCGCCCATTCACTTAAACTGATGTCAGTCATGGCAAAGTTAATATTGGGCAAGCCATTTGCGACACCCAGTACAAGACCAATAACCATCAACCCCAGTCCAATCGGTAAGGGTGCAACGCCAAGTAAGCTTAATAATACCGCAATAACCATCAAGCCCGCAGCGACAGCGAAGCTTGGCACAGCAGGGGCGCTATTGAGCTCAGTCAATGCCGCTAAGATACCAGTGCTGGCACCAGATATGACTAATGCGGCAATGACAATAGAGACTAGTGCCGCCAACCAACCGAAGCTACGCCATATTGGGCTGGCATCTGCTTCACGAGTGAGCTTTTGCATGCCTGCCAATGGTGCGTCAACACTACGATAGGCCAACGCAATCTCTGCATAGACGACTGGCAGTGAGACCAATACCATCGCTAACAGCCAGAGTAACCAAAAGTCAATCTCGCCAATGGACGCAGGTGCAAACCAACGAAACAATAGCAACGGTAGCAGTGCCGCGATAAAATAAGAAGCATAACGGATCATCATAATCTAAATCCAAACGATCTAAGGTGAATAACAATAACTTATAACTATACAGGGCGATGATAGGCACTTCTGCATGGCTTTATTATTATGTCTATATTATATCTACAATATATGGGATAAAAAGTTATAAAAAAAACCCCGAAATCGGGGTTTAATAGCTAGATAATGATAGATATACAGTCAATCGAGCGCACATTGATTTTTATAGCGACGTACGCATCACGTATGTGCGCTGATGACTGAAAATTAATGAATAGCGCTGACGTAGTCTGACAAGATACGAATATCACGATCCGATAGCTTCGATGCGACGGTCTGCATCATGCCCATCTCGCCTTCTTTCGCCGCGTCATTGACTCGTTTTTGATCATCGCTATCGATGTCATCAACACGACCCGCCGCACGGAATAGTTTTAGCTGGGTGGCAATATATTCAGCATGCTGTCCACCTAAACGTGGAAACGCTGCCCAAGTATTACCCGCGGCATCTGGACCATGACAACCCGCACAGCCAATGACACCACGTGATTTATCACCACCTAAGAACAGTTTAGTGGCTTCTTGGTTGGTCGCAGGGTTACCGAAACCCACACCCCAAGGCGCTTGGCTTGCATAGTAGCCTGCCACATTAGCCATATCTTGCTGAGATAAATTGGCAACTTGCGATTGCATGATACCGTTTTTACGGTAACCCGACTTAAACTCGACCATTTGTTTATAAAGGTATTTTACGTTTTGGCCGCCCAAATTAGGCTGCGCAGGGACAACGCTCACACCATCAACACCATGACAGGCAGCACAAACGGTTTCTGCAACTTGCTTACCAGCATTGACATCATGTTCAGGAACAATAATAGCAGCTTGTACGCTGAAACTTGCAACGCATAAGCTGGCAGCAGCGATTAACTTTTTCATTGATACAAATCCTACTAGCTCGGCGTAAGCATTATTTAGAGTGATTGTACTGCTAAGATACCTGATATAAACCGTACTACTATTAGCGAGGTAGGCATATATTTTAAGGTCTTGGACACAAACAGTCTGAAAGTACTTACTAACATCAGGGTTTATTTTCGATTATTATAGCAAGACTTTGTAGTATTTGCCTACTTAATCGTTACATCCAGCAGTTTTTCTAACGACACACGCTAGGATAGTAACTAAAAAACAAAAAGCGCATAAAAGTTATAAAACCGAGCGCTTTATTTTTTAGGGTTTAACTTGATGATTAAGCCCACTATTTGCTCATGTATTCGATTAATTTTCCGTAGTCATCATCACTACAGTTGTCACAAAGTCCGCCGGCAGGCATTTGAATCATACCACCTTTAACTGACTTGATTAATGCTGGCATACCTTTTTGCTTTATCAGCTGCTGCCATTTAGCACTATCGCCTTTTTTGATGGCATTTAACGCGCCACTATCGTGACAGGTCGCACATGAGTTATCATAAGTGGTTGCGATATTAGCAGCTCCTGCGCTGCTTATCATGGCACTATTTAAGAATAGCGCTAACAGTAATGCAGTACCGCCACCAATCATCATACGGTAGGTTTGGCTAAAAAGTGTGGTGATTGAAGACATAGAACACCTCCTTTTGATGTTTCATTCGTTTAATCACTCTTTCTATTAAACGTGTATCATTAAAACTGTCTTAACAAATATTGTAACAATATATGTCATATAAATATAGATAAATCGAGTTCGGCTTTGGTAACCCGTTTTGATCAGGCAAATTATTTGTACCAAATATGCATTGATTTTAGCATCGCCTTACCATTTATATGCTACCAATCGCAGTTATTTCAATAACTAAGGCTATTAATAGTATAGAATAGTCGATAATTTAAAACGGTTATTGTTGTCAGTAGTCGACGCTTATCGTTATAACAAATAACCCTTTACGCTCTTTTTATTTGATGTCTTACCTTAGCCATCAGCTAACTAAAGTTTTACGACCATATCCAATTTTTTGAAGATTAATGAGCCATTTATGAGTACCCCGTTTACTGATGTCGCCGCCGAACATACATTGTTTAATACCAAATCCCGTCAAAAGATTCAACAAACTGAATTTTTGATGTCCGCACCTACTTTTCGCCTTTGCCCAGCTGATATGGGGTTAGAGGTTGCTTTTGCAGGGCGTTCAAACGCGGGTAAATCTTCGGCTATCAATGCCTTGACCAACCAGCGTCAACTGGCACGCTCGTCCAAAACTCCTGGGCGTACGCAGATGATTAACTTTTTCAGTGTGGGCGATAGCAACAGACGATTGGTTGATTTACCAGGCTACGGCTATGCTGCCGTACCGCTTGAGATGAAAAAAGAATGGCAAGTAGAATTAGAAGAATACTTGGTATCACGTACAAGCTTGGCAGGTTTGGTACTGATGACCGATATTCGTCATCCACTAAAGTTTTTTGACGAGCAAATGCTACATTGGGCAAAAGATGGTGAACTGCCAGTACATATTTTGCTAACTAAAGCAGATAAGCTAAAATATGGCGCGTCTAAAAACGCTTTGCTTAACACCCGCAAGAGACTCAAAGAAATAGGCTTAGACTGTACCATTCAATTATTTTCTGCCTTAAGAAAAGAAGGTCTTGATGAATTGGCAGGGGTCATGGGCAACTGGTACGAATATCAACTTAATGATGAAAAAATCGTTGAGTCAAATCTCGTAGAGTTTGATGAAGTTCAAGGAGAAGATGGCAAATCCGTAGACTTTGAATCTAAAGCCGACAACTCAAAAGACGCAGAATAAATTCAACGTGTCCTAAAAAAAGGGTTTATCGTTATTAGCGATAAACCCTTTTTTATTACAGATACAATATCATGGCCACATTATTAAGGCGTGTTTAAACGGCCATTATCCACACAGCAAATCAGCCAACGCTTGCGGAGTATCGACCTGATAAGTAGGTTGCTGCGCGGCGAGCTCAGTATGAGATGCCGTACCATAATTTACCGCGATACTAGTCATACCAAGTTGCGTTGCCATTTGAATATCGTAGACACTATCCCCGATAAACACAGCTTCAGCGATTTGCTGCTCGGTATAATCCAAAATATCGTTAAGCATCTGCGGATCAGGTTTTGAGCCTGACTCATCTGCACAGCGGGTCATCACAAAATAATGATGGCTATTAGAAGCATCTAAGACGCGATTTAGCCCTACTCTCTTTTTGCCAGTGGCAACCGCCAGACTTTTACCTTGCGCTTGTAATGTCTGCAACATACCTTCTATCGGCGCAAAAAGCGGCGTACTGTGACTATTGGCAATATAGTAGTCCGCATAGCTTTGCTGGATGGCGAGCTTTTGCGTCTCATTTGCTTGCGGATATAAAATCTCAATGCCCTTCATTAGGCTCAGCCCAATAATATCTTGTACAGCTTTATCGGTCGTTTGAAAACCATGCGCCTCGCCTGCCACATGCATCGCATCAACGATTAAACTAATTGAATCCATCAGCGTCCCATCCCAATCGAATATAATAAGAGTCTTGTCTGCTAAATGATGCTGATTGGCTGATTGAAAGGTTTTGGCAGAAGGTAGCGGTGCAGATTGTTCACTCATGAATGACCCTTAGAAGATGGTGATGATAATAAATGGTAGATATGGATACAGATACGAAAACGTCACGGCGGCTTATTAGTGATAATAAGAGTTCGTGACGTTTGACGATAAGACTAAAAAAATGAGCTTACAAACTTATTCAGGTTGCTTAATATCTTCTGGCAACCAGTCTGCCATTTCATCTGGTAATGGTGCAGTGATGGTTTCATAGCCCGGAATATCTAAGCGCCACGCATGTAAACACAGACGATGGACGCCTGATTTGTCATGCACATTATATTTATCATCACCCAAGATAGCGTGACCAATATGAGCCAGATGCACACGGATTTGATGGGTGCGCCCTGTCAGGGGTTTAGCTTCAATCAAGCTGACCGGCTGAGCTGCAAGCATAAAACGCCCATGGACGATAATGTCCGTCTGGCTTTCTTTAGATTGCGTATCTTGTGTATCTACTTTGACACGGCGTTCACCGCTAGCCAGCGTATAACGTAATAATGGCGCATCGATACGTTGCTCATTGAGCGCAGGTTGCCCTTTGGCGATACAGAGATAGTGCTTTTGAATGGTTCTGTCGACCAGATGCTGTTGCAATACTTTCAGCGCTGAGCGTTTTTTAGAAATCATCAACAGCCCTGAGGTGTCTTTATCGATGCGATGTACCAGCTCTAGGTACTTTTTACCCGTCACTTCACGCATGGCTTCGATCACACCAAAGTCTAAACCACTACCACCATGAACAGCGATACCTGAGGGCTTATTCAGCACCAACATCCCGTCATCTTCGTAGACCACGCGTGCGAGCAAACTTTTAGCAAATTCAGTGCTGATAATCGGTTTTTCGCGGGTAGCGAGTACCACAGGGGCGATACGTACCACGTCTTCACGCTGCACTCTGTCGTGTGCTTTGCAGCGTTTGTTATTGACACGTATTTCATCCGAGCGAATCATTTTGTAGATATGTGGTTTTGGTAGCCCTTTTAAGCGATTGAGCAGGAAATTATCCAAACGCTGATCGTGCTGGTGGCGGGTTACTTCAAGATAATTTACCTTGCCAAAGTTGCTGATTTCATCATCAGCGCTTTGCGGGCGTGTTTTGCTATTGAAGATAGCAGGGGCTTCATGGGTAGGTGCGTCGTCGGTCATTTTTGAGTTTGTCATTTTTAGTTAGGTATTTACACAAAGATTTGTTATAGTTTAGCATGTTGAGCGACAATTAAGCAGCGGCTACCGCAATAATCTATGGCTATCATAGATAAAGCTTCATCATTTTTACGACTTGTTTGTAACGAGGGTAAAGCTGTAAATGCTGCCGAGGTTGGACGTTTTATCTGATTTTAGGACGCATACTATATTTAATGATAAATTAAAGATATAACTTGTCGTTATTTATAGATGTGAGCCCATAAATAGTAGTAATAGCAACAACCGCACTGACGTTATTCAGTGTGATAAAATAAATAATGACATTATAAATAGTGACATTAAATACCTTTGTGCTCATAAATTTAGTGTTAATAAACTTGGCAAGACGCCTGTTTATTGACGTAATGACACAACATTGACTCACAACCCGCATGGCAACGACTTTATTTGATGGTCTTTTACGCGAGTGCAGTTGAGCAAGTATGGATTGTTTAGTATTAGGTTCGAGAAGTATATCGATAGCTGCCTAAGTATTGGTGGTCAAACAGATAAAGATATAAATACAGCACCACGCCGATGAGCGGGTCAATGATTCTGTTTGCCAAGTACGCCCCGCCGATAACCAAAGCCGCGATACCTAACTTTAAACCACCCAAGATATGATTGACGTTATACCAGACAGAACGATAAATAAAGAGTGACCAATTGCTTTACCTAAATAAATAATTGTTGAATATCGCTATTTTATACAATAGTTTTATATAAAAGTATTTATGATAGCGGTATTATTGCTAGACTTTGATGGATTGAGTGCCGCAGCAAGATGCGTTTTTAACATCCGTATTTTTAAACCAGTAACTGACCGTCGCCCACCTTTACAAAGTGCGCTGACATGACTACCAGTAAAATTTACTGATACTAAAAACTCATAGTACGCATTAATATTTCGACCAAATCGATCAATGATAGAATATGACCCTATAGCCTTACACCCTATATTCCTTATATTCACGCTAGCAACATTAGTACCGCTACTATATTTTAGGTAAAAACAGGCCATTGAAAAAGCCAACGTGCTTTATTAAAACCCTGACTTACGTTCTATCGTTCACTAATATCTGACAACGCTAATTTAGACTTTAGCCAGACTTGCCGCTACGCCCTAAATCCCGTCCCATCGTTGTTATGCGTACTCATAGGATAGTAATATGAAACGCATTTTAATCAACGCTACTCAAAACGAAGAGATTCGTGTTGCCCTTTGTAAAGGCAACCATCTGTACGATTTCGACTTAGAAAACCGTACCCGTGAGCAGAAAAAATCCAACATCTATAAAGGTCACGTGACCCGTGTCGAACCATCACTGGAAGCCGTTTTTGTAGAATATGGCTCACAACGTCAAGGCTTTCTGCCTATTCGTGAAATATCTGCCGAATACTTGAGCGGTAATCCACGCGACGAAAATATCAAAAAGCTGATCAAAGAGGGCGATGAATTAATCGTTCAAGTCGAAAAAGAAGAGCGCGGCAATAAAGGCGCTGCTCTATCGACTTACGTGTCTTTGGCAGGTCGTTATCTGGTATTAATGCCAAACAACCCTCGCGGTGGCGGTATCTCACGTCAAATCTCAGGCAAATTGCGCGAAGATATGAAGCGTATGCTGAGCAATCTTGACCTGCCAAAAGGCATGAGTGTCATCATCCGTACGGCCGGTATTGGCAAAACCCAAGAAGACTTGCAACACGATTTAAACCATTTGCTTAATATTTGGCAAGCCATCCAAGAACAAAATCAAAAATATCCTTCACCGCGCTTGGTGCATCAAGAAGCAGGCGTTGTGACGCGTGCCGTTCGTGATTATCTGCGTGATGATATCAGTGAGATTTGGATCGATAACGAAAACGCTTATATCGAAGCAGCTGGCTTTATCGATGCGGTGATGCCCAAACAAGCAGAAAAACTACGCAAATACACTGATTACGAGCCGATGTTCTCGCGCTTTAATATCGAAAAGCAAATCGAGACGGCCTATCAGCGTGAAGTTCGTCTGCCGTCAGGTGGCTCAATCGTTATTGACCAAACTGAAGCCTTGGTCTCTATCGATATTAACTCTGCCAAATCCACCAAAGGCTCGGATGTTGCCGAAACTGCTTATCATACCAACCTAGAAGCCGCCGACGAGATTGCCCGTCAATTGCGCTTACGTGATATGGGTGGTTTGATTGTTATTGACTTCATCGATATGAATGACAATAAGCATCAAAAAGAAGTCGAAAAACGTCTGATTGATGCCACCAAATATGACCGTGCTCGCGTACAATTTGGTGATATTTCTAAGTTCGGTTTGATGGAAATGAGCCGTCAGCGTTTGCGCCCATCATTAGAAGAATCAACCGGTTATATCTGCCCGCGCTGCCATGGTAATGGCATGATTCGCGACCTGCGTTCTTTATCACTATCAATTATGCGTCAGATTGAACAAATCGCCCTAAAAGAGCGTCAAGGTGAAGTACAAGCAGAAGTGCCTACTGATATCGCGGCATTCTTATTAAATGAAAAACGCGATAGTTTGGTCTATCTTGAGCAAGACAGTGGCACGCGCATCACTATATTGCCGCACGCACATTTAGAATCGCCAAACTTTAAATTGCACTTCAACCGTGATGGTTTTGCCCCATCGAGCTATGAGCGTATCACCGACACTCAACAGCAAGAGCATAGCGATCTTGGCTACAATGTCGACTGGCAAACCGCTGAAAAGGAACGCCCAGAGCAGCAGCCAACGCGCCAGCCACGTCAATCAGCTGATAGTAAGGCTACCAATAAACCTGCTAGCAAACAAAATAATACGGTTGAGCATAACAAACACAGCAACGATCATCGCCATAACCAAAACACCAATAATGTGTCATCAGCGCGTGTACCGCAAGCCAACAAAAGCCAAAGCGTTGCCGCCGCTACTACCCCAGTAGCAACACCGACTGCAAATGTTGAAACACCTGCCCAGCCGCAAGCCGTTGCTTGGTTATCAAACCTATTTGCGCAAGCGCCGCAAGCAACTACCACGCCTAATGTTAGTAGTCGTGACGCAGCAGAAGCCATCGAAGCACTTGTCAACACGGGTGCGCAAAGTTTGGGTTCATTCGGCCAAGTTGATAGCAATGCTTTAAGCACTGCAGTCACTGATACATCAAGCCCTACGCAAACCACTCCGCAGGGTAGCCAAAAAGATGACAGCCAGCAGCCGGACAATAATGCCAATCGTCAGCAGACCCGCCGCCATTCAGACAGCGACACTGATGACAGTAATAACGAAGACAGAAGAAGACGTAAACCGCGTAAGTCTAGATCTTCTAAACCGCGTCAAAGAAAAGAACAAAATGACGAGACTAGTAATGAGCTGAGCAGCGACACAGATAACAGCGCCTCGAATAGCGCCGCAAATAACGCTGACGACAAACAGTCTGATAACCAAGAAAAACGGGGGCAGGACAACAGACGCCAAAATGATCGTAACCGCAACAATCGTCAAGATAGCAGTCAGCAAAACAGCAACCGCCAAAACCAGAACAGTAACCGCGCGACAAATGAGCGCGACAATACTTCTGATGACAAAGACAATAGCACTGACGAGCAAACTCGTGCCAAGCGTAAACCACATAGCCAACGTGGCTCGCGCGGAAAACTAGAGCGTGGAGAAGCGCTAACTGCTGATAGCGTTAAGCAACACAACCAACAGACGGCAACAGGTGCGAATGGCAGCAAAAACCACGCTAACTCGCGTCGCAACCAAGACCCAAACGAAGTCATGATACAGGTCAATGAAGCATCAGCCGAGCTTAAGTCGCCAGAAGTTGTGCACTTATCTTTAGATGACAGCAAGTCTGTACAGGCCAAGCATCCATCTACTGATAAGCAAAGCTCAGAAAATGGTGCTACCAAAGCTGAAACAGTGAAAGCTGATGTGGCAAAAGAAGCTACTTCACCAAAGCCAGAGCCACAGAGCAATGATAAACAGAGCAGCGATAAGCCAAGCAATGTTAACCAGAGTACTAATACACAGCTCTCTGAGGAGAAAAGTAGCGATAAAAACGCCGTCGCAGACACTGTCTCTAAAGCTGATGCTTCTAACATTGAAGGCTCTAAAGATAACGTTTCTAAAGCTGATGATGCGAAAGCGAGCGCTACAAAAGACAAGGCGCAAAACGACGCGTCAAAGTCTGACAGTGACGCTGAGAACAAAAAACCTGCAGTAGATCAGCAGCCAGTGTCTAAGACCAACAACGACACTCAAGCCGATAGTGCTAAGCCTGCAGATTCTAATGTAGACGGCGTAGCAAAAGCACCAAAGGCTCAAGAATCAAATGCTACTAACCAAGCCGATGGTAGCAATGTTGAAACCGCCAACAGTGGTCTCAACGTTAGTCATGACAATGAAAAAAGCACCAGTGCTTCCACACTGGAGCTAACGCACGATGCATTGTTTGCCACGCGTTATGTAACGGCTGAGAAGTTCGGTCAGGCTAGTAATGACCCACGTGTCGTTCGTAGCCAGCAAGCACAAGCTGCCCAAAAGCCCCAAGCCGCTAATCAGGCAACCGAGCAAGCAGTAGTGAGCGTACCAAGCATTCGCGGTACGGTTGGTGATTTTGTTCGCAAGGCATTAACAGATGCAGAGAGTCGTTTGAAAAATGACGGTGTCATCAGCTGCTTTATCGCTGCTATCGAAGCACATCAGCAAGTAAAGCCTGCTAACGTTGAGACGGATGTCACACCGACTACTGAGACTAAAGTTGAGAACAGAAATTTTGACTTTAGCAACTATGGCTATCAGCCATTAGCAGCGGATTACCTAGCGCGCTTTGAGACCATGACCCAAGCGGTCAGTCAGTTTGCAGCGACGCAAGGTAAAACAGACGTTGAGCCACGCGCTATTGGCAAACGTGCCAGCAACGATCCACGTGGTCAGCACCCTGACTATCAGGAGCCAGCAGTGTTGAGCATTGCTGCTGAACAGGCGGCTAAGACTGAAAAATCTGATAACGACGTTGATGCGCATGATGTCGAGGCGACCGCTTTGGCCAATCAAGCGCAGACAGATGACATCAGTACCGAAAGCGAGCAGCTGCTAGCAGTAGAACAAGTGCTAGCACACACAACGGCTGAGCCATCGGATAATACCAATCCTGACGCTATAAATGTGGCTGCTGAAAGTACAGATAATGTTGAAGCGGCTACTCAAGCACCTGACGCTCATGTAGAAGAACCTACTAAAGAAGACAGTCAAGCTGCTAAGTCTAAAACCACGATAGCCAGTTATAAAAACATGATCGAAAATGTGGCTGAGCAACTGCTACCGCAAACGGGTATGTTTAATTTGACCAGCCCAAAAGTACCAAAGGCCCGCAGTCGTAAGCCTAAAACCGAGCATAAAAAGCCGACGCAAGCTGAAAAGCTAGAGTCTGATGATTCAGATAGCGAAAGCTAACCATACGGTTTAATCACTCACGTTAAAGTAAAAGCCCCGAAACTTTCGAGTTTCGGGGCTTTTTTATAGGAGATAGCTTTTTTAACACACTGCTCTAGGACATGACTTAATGAGCTGCTGACTTGTCATCTTTACCACGGATTTTACCAATGATGGTAAAAAGGGCGACGATTACTGCACCAATGACAAAACCAATCGCACCATTCAATATCGTGGTCGTCAGGCTTTCAAAAATACCCGTTAAGTCTGCGAGCCCTTCTACTCCATGATCTAAAAAACCAATGCCGTGTACCAAGATACCACCACCCACCAAGAACATCGCCAATGTACCTGCAATAGATAAGAATTTCATCAATTTGGGTGCAGCAGCAAACATCACTTTGCCAATTTTTTGCGTAAACGCCCCTTCCTTCTCCATCAGATGCAGGCCTGCATCATCTATTTTTACGATACCAGCGACCAAACCATAAATACCAATGGTAATACCGATCGCTAAAATAGAAAGCACAATGCTTCGCTCTAGCAAGGTGGCAGTCGCCGTTGAGCCTAATGCAATCACAATTATTTCCGCTGATAAAATAAAGTCTGTACGTACCGCCCCTTTGATTTTTTTCTTTTCAAAAGCCACTAAATCTACGCTTTCATCGGCATTGGCTTGCCTGCGGGCATTTTGTTCTTCGTCATGCGGTAACACATGTGGCCAAAAGCGATGAATGACCTTTTCAGCACCTTCATAGACCAAAAATAAACCGCCACACATCAATAAAAAAGTAATCAGTGGCGGATAAATGGCGCTAATTAATATTGCCGCTGGCACTAAAATAAGTTTATTAACAAATGAGCCTTTGGCAACGGCCCAAACAACTGGCAGCTCGCGATTGGCTTTGACACCCGTGACTTGCTCTGCGTTGAGCGCTAAATCGTCACCCAATACGCCAGCGGTTTTTTTGGCGGCGACTTTAGTCATGACTGAAACGTCGTCCAATATCACACTGATATCATCAAGTAGGGTTAATAAACTGGCACCTGCCATGTGTGCTCCTTAGGGCAAAACTGTTAAAGTGAATGGTTTTAAAATGAGTGATAGATGTGGTTTTATATCAAACTTTATAAAAACCAAGGTTATTAGCAGTAGACTACCTATACAAGCCTAAATATTAAGTAGTACAAGTGTATTTTATTTTATGAATAGATGTTTATCCATAGCACTATGATGACCGCTCACATTTGCCTATATATAGTGAATTCAATATTAAAACGATACAGCGGGAATGGGATGAATTTTACGTGGCCTCTGTCGGCGTAGGCACAGCAAGCCAGAAAAATTTATCCCAGTTCCGCGTTGGAATATAACGTATCTGTTTTATTTAGAATCGACTAT
This sequence comes from Psychrobacter sp. AOP3-A1-26, assembly GCF_052378235.1. Lineage (NCBI taxonomy): Bacteria > Pseudomonadati > Pseudomonadota > Gammaproteobacteria > Moraxellales > Moraxellaceae > Psychrobacter > Psychrobacter sp. AOP3-A1-26. The sequence continues at coordinate 18,524 of NZ_JBQSXN010000012.1, read as the reverse complement.
AGTTAGTCGTGAATAAAAAGACTACAGCCATTACAGCATGCTACCAACTATATCGATTTTATTCGGAACTGCCTATAAGTAGCCACATAGCCTGTGGCTGCTATTTACCATAAATATGTTAATATAGGCGGTATTACCATTTATCTTTTATCATCAATAAATGGTAAAAAACCTGTAAATTTAGGGCGTGCTGAACATGCACAGATATCGCTAACAAATAGTCGCTATCAGTGCCACGATCGAATGTTCAACACGTCCTAGACCCTTAAGCCACCCGTTGCATTGACTGTTATATATAAAAGTTTATTGCCGCCTTTCTCAAAATGAATTCACGATTAGGTACGATGCCTACAGGACACCCATATGTCATCCCCCATTGCAAAAAACACCTCTGCTGGTAACCGCTTTACTCGCAACAACTTATCACGCTTTATGATGGGCGCGCTGCTCGTGGTTATCGCTGCTGGTTGCTCAAACAATGCAGCGGATGCGACCAGCAATACCAGCATTGTTAATGATAGCGACACCAAAGTCAGCACGGCCAAAGCATCTACTGATAGCGATGCTGCCGTGGTAAAAGCGTTACAGGCGAATTTAAATACTTCTGGTATTGAAGAAAACATCATTTCAGCGGTACCAACGGACATGGATGATATTTATTGGGTCACTGCTGATGGCTTACCTTCCTTTTTTACCGATAAGTCTGGTAAACATATTATTCAAGGGCAAATTATTGCTGTTGGAGATGAAGCACCCGTTGATATCAGCGGTGCTTTGGTTGCTAGAACGGCACAAGATGCCCTAAAAGCAGTAGACAAAAAAGACATGGTTATTTATCCAGCAAAAGGGGCTACCAAATCTGTCGTCTATGCCTTTACTGATGCCGATTGCCCTTATTGCACCAAACTCCATGAAGAAATGGATGACATCAATGCGCGCGGGATTGAAGTGCGCTATTTGGCCTGGCCACGTAGCGAAGGCAGTATTCCAAAAATGGAAGCCATCTGGTGTAGCGAAGATCGCAATGCAGCAATGGATCAAGCTAAAATGGGTGCCAATATACAAGCACCGAGCTGTAATAACCCTGTCCAAGCGCAAATCGATCTAGGTATGGCGCTTGGTGTACGGGGCACGCCAGCCATCTTTACTGAGTCTGGACAGCAAGTGGGCGGCTATCTACCAGCGGCTCAATTGGCAGAAGCAGTCGGCGCGATTTAACGATCTGCTTAATCGTCTGTCAGGTGATAGTTATTCATGATAGTTTTGCGCAATAGTTTTCACGATAACTTTGCACGATATGTTGATCGCTATGACAATGGCGACATTGTGTAGACGTCACAACGGCTTGTCGGTATGATACGATAAAGCACTATAAAAAATTCAGCCACATACTTTTTATTTGAGTATTTCTATTCAACTATAGTTAATTAAATATACTTTGGATACAAGGAAGGCAAGCAAGTGAAAGGACTACAAATAGTAGACTAAGCGAGCCTGACGCTGTATCCAATTTATATAGGATTGACTGTATTTAACCTCTTGAGGATACTGTGAGTAATTCCATCAAACTAGCGATACTTGGTCTGGGCACCGTTGGTACGGGCGTGATCAATCTAATCAATGACAACTTAAATGAACTAAAACGCCGTAGCGGACGCGATATTATCATTACCGAAGTTGGTACCCGCCGTCAGCGTGATGATATTGACCCTAATATCATTCAAAACAGTGACTTGATGGCAACCGCTGCCAGTGACAATGTCGATATCGTCATCGAAGTTATTGGTGGTACTACGCTAGCAAAAGACGTCATCATGCACGCCATCAAAAACGGCAAACACGTCGTTACGGCAAACAAAGCATTATTGGCTGAGCACGGCAATGAGATTTTTGCCTTCGCTGAACAGCATCAGGTGCATGTTGCTTATGAAGCAGCGGTCGCAGGCGGCATCCCCATTATTAAAGTCATGCGTGAAGCGCTTGCGGCCAATAAGGTCGAATGGCTTGCTGGCATCATCAACGGCACTGGCAACTTTATCATGACCGAAATGCGTGATAAGGGTCGTCCGTTTGCCGACGTGCTCAGCGAAGCTCAAGCATTGGGTTATGCCGAAGCAGACCCTACTTTTGATGTCGAAGGTATTGATGCGGCGCATAAATTGGCCCTACTCGCCTCTATTGCTTTTGGTATTCCGCTACAGTTTGACAAAGTCTATTGTGAAGGCATTACTGGGATTACTTTACAAGACGTCAACTATGCCGAAGAGCTTGGCTACCGTATCAAGCATTTAGGTTTTGCGGTGCGCCGTGATGGTCAAGGTAATGCTGATAACGCTGGCATTGAGCTGCGCGTACACCCGACGCTTATCCCACAGGACGCCTTACTTGCCAACGTCAATGGGGTAAAAAATGCGGTACTGGTCAACTCACACCCACTTGGACAAACGCTGTATTGCGGTGACGGTGCGGGTGCAGGTGCAACCGCTTCTGCGGTGATGGCCGATGTCATGGATTTGGTGCGGGTCTTGGGTAGCAAAGACAACGACGACCAAAGCAGCGGCGATCAAAATAGCAGCGATCAAAACAACACTAATCAAAATAACAAGGGCCATCATGTGCCGCACTTAGCGTTTATTCCCGAGCAGCTATCTGACACGCCAATATTGCGCGCTGAGCAGATGACTACGGGTTATTACTTGCGCGTACATGCTTACGACAGTCCTGGGGTATTGGCAGATATCACCCGTATCTTGAGTGACGCTGGTATTAATATCGATGCTATTTTGCAAAAACCTGCACACAAAGCCGGTGAAGTGCCGGTGATTATCTTGACGCTGCCTGTGGTCGAGAGTCAAATGAATCTGGCCATCAAAAAAATTGAAAAACTGGATACTATTACTGATAAAGTAGTACGTATTCGCTTAGATGAGCTTGCGTAAGCCAGACATCTAAAAAGTGGGAGGGTTATCAAAAAACAAGCCTTTCACCCAAAGCGAAATACTTTTATATAAAACACCTAATAAGGAATAATAACGATGTCAAATGATGCAATTGTAATTTTAAACGGCGCACGTACGCCAATGGGCGGCTTCCAAGGCGTATTAAAAGATATGAGCTCAACAGATCTTGGCGCCGCTGCGATTAAAGCCGCTGTTGAGCGTTCAGGCGTCAGCACGAATAATATTGATGAAGTCATCATGGGTTGTATCTTGACCGCAGGTTTGGGTCAAGGCCCTGCCCGTCAAGCGATGCGTAAAGCTGGTTTGTCTGATGCGACGGGTGCTGTGACCATCAATAAACTGTGCGGCTCAGGGCTAAAAGCGGTGATGCAAGCACACGACGGTATCAAAGCGGGTAGCTTCGATGTAGCGGTCGCTGGTGGTATGGAGTCAATGACCAACGCCCCTTATATCATGCCAGGCGCGCGTGGCGGCTACCGTATGGGACACAAAGAAATCAAAGACCATATGTTCTTAGACGGTCTAGAAGACGCTGAAACTGGTAAGCTAATGGGTATGTTCGCTCAAGAAATGGCCGATGAAAAAGGCTATACCCGTGAGCAGATGGATGAGTTTGCTATCGAGTCACTCAACCGCGCCCTAACCGCTATCAAGGACGGTCACTTCAAAGACGAAATCGAGCCAGTTACCTTTAAAACCCGTAAAGGCGAGCAAACCGTCGATACCGATGAGCAACCTGCGCTGGCCAACGCTGAGCGCATCCCTACTCTACGCCCAGCCTTTGCCAAAGAGGGTACCATCACTGCGGCAAACGCCAGCTCAATCTCTGATGGTGCGGCAGCTGTCGTGGTCATGAAAGAATCTCAAGCAAAAGCCGAAGGCTTAGATTATCAAGCACGTATCTTGGCGACAGCATCGAACTCGCGTCACCCAAGCGAATTTACCATTGCTCCGATTGGCGCGATTGAAAAAGTCTTGGCTGGCGCTGGCTGGTCGATAGCTGATGTTGATCTATGGGAAATTAACGAAGCCTTTGCGATGGTAACCATGGCGGCGATGGACGAGCTAAAAATCGACCATGCTAAAGTCAACGTCGAAGGTGGGGCTTGTGCTTTAGGTCACCCAGTTGGCTGTTCTGGTGCTCGCATCTTAATCACACTGATCAACTCTCTCAAACGTACTGGCGGTAAAAAAGGTGTCGCTACGCTATGTATCGGTGGCGGTGAAGCCGTGGCAGTGGCTATCGAACTTGCTTAATACTCAAGCAAGTTATTGTTCAAAATTGTGAAACTGACTTTGTAATTATCATTTATTATAGATTTCTCAATATTTAAAAAACCGCAGGGCTCATGGCTCTGCGGTTTTTTTGTGTCTGTCACCTCTCAAATCACGTGGAATATTGCTCTGTGTAAAGACGCGTAAGTTTCTACCCCCAGCTATGTTATCCCGCTTACAGCCTATTACACGCAATTACTTCAAGCGCACACTTTGCTACCTAGCTCATATATCTCATAAAAAATCATGGTGTTACGATTAATACAAGTTGATTCAGAGGTCAGTCACGAAGTTATTAAAGCTATTGTTATTAAAAGCCATTAACTGATATTCACTGAATGACTGATTTCATTTTTAATGGCGCTTAAATTTAGCAGCGCTTAGATTTGATAAAAATTTTAATATTTAAAAAAATAACCATTAACTCATAAAAAGGAAGATAATAATGAGCCAACTAATTCGTTTAAAAGACATCCAAGCGACTCACCGCGACCTTATTGGTGATGACTATTATGACCCATCAGGTAAAACTGCTTACGGCGTCAATGAAGAGAAAATCGGTAAAATCGAGGGCGCACTGGTAGAAGACACCACTGGTCGCATCCGCTATTTAATCGTTGATGCAGGTGGTTGGTTCAGCTCAAAAGAAGTATTGGTACCAGCAGGCCTAGCGCGTATCGTAGGTGATGACGTATTCTTTGATAGTTTAACGCAGGCGCAAGTTGAAGCCATGGAAGTCTATGATCATGACTACCAGTACAGCTATAAAGACCAATACGAAAAAGATCGTCAAGCATTTACGGCTGATACTATTCCAACCGCAGAGCGTATGGAAATTAAAGATACCGCCTATGATGCACCTAACACGCTAGAGCTACTCGAAGAGCGTCTAACCGTTAATAAAGACCGCATCGTTGCAGGTCTAGTAAAAGTCGGTAAGCATGTGGTTACCGAAGAACGCAATGTCGATGTTGAGCTCGAAGAAGAGCATGCCGATATACAGCGCACCAACGTAGATCGCCCAACAGACCGCCGTATCGGTGATGTGACTGGTAACGAGACTGTCGAAGTGGAGCTAGAAGCTGAACGTGCCCGCGTCGGTAAAGATACTTATGTATCTGAAGAAGTCAACGTTGGTAAAACCACCGAGCGTCATACTGAAACTATCGTCGAAACCATCCAGCGTGAAGAGTTAGACATTGATAATGATGGCAACGTCGTAGACCGTGAAGGTAACATCGTAGACCGTGACGGCATTACCGCAGAAGATGTACGCCGCGCTCGTGGTATGTAATAAGCAATGTGTTCACATAGTTGAATATCTGTTTTAAAAGGCTATTTTAAAAGGCTATGTGATTGCAATTAGCAGCTGAGTTTATGAACTCAGTGAATAAGACCAGAGCACGCCTCTGGTCTTTTTTTATATCCGACTGTTTTATACCCAACAGCTTTACAGCTCAGTACTTTTATAGCCCAAACTTTTCGGCCTGACAATAAGGAATACAATAATGAATACCGATGACAATAAACCCATTATAAATGATAGAGTCGACAAAGAAGATCAACTCACAACGGCATCTGTACCCCCAAACCTCGATGAGTTAGCCGAGCATAGCCATCAGCAACAAGACTACAATCAAGAGCCAACCGTATTAGCCAATCAAAATGACGCACTAACAAACACCAGCAGCGGTGGTCATCTTGAACTATTAGAAGAGCGTCCAGTTATCAACAAGGAACGCTTGGATGTTGGCAAAGTTACCGTTACTAAGCACGCACGTACCAAGACCATCGAGGTCCCTATTGAGCTGGTAGAAGAATATATTACAGTGCGTACGGAATACCACGATAGCGAAAGTCAGGATCTATTATCGGGCAGTTATGATGATAAAGACATACTGCGCCACGTTGAGCCATCGTTAGATAGTAAGGCCGTGGTTACGGTGAACGGCAAACAGATTGAGGTTGGCGATGAGCCGATTGAGATCATCTTATCGCGTCAAGTAGCCACTATCACCAAAGACACCCATGTGATTCAAGAAGTAGACATTAATAAAACCACCCATACCCATACCGATAGCATCCAAGTAGAACTTAAGCACGAAGAGCTAGATGTGGCAGAAGAAGGGTTCTTGGCACATGAGCGCGATACTACGCAAAGAAAATAAAGCTATTTCCTACAAGTTTTAAAAATTGGACATAAGAAAAATTGGACATAACAAAAGCAACGCGAACGTTGCTTTTCTTATTGGGTCTTACTCTATAGTCAATCCAACTTAAAAAGAATATAGTGCTGCTGGGATAAATTTTTCGAAGCCTCTGGAGTGCAAAGCGCACAACAAGCGAGGAAAACTTATCCCAGCAGAACGTTATTTTGAACGTACCTGTTTTATAATAGATTGATTATAGGCCGTGCTCGTTTGATAAAGCTTACTTTATACCGCGTCTTCTGGTGTTTCTTCTGTTTTCTTACATTCATAAGTACTGACGTTAGAGGCATCTGCACCAGCAGTACGCATCACACCTGTCTCGCGTTCTTTATGGGCCACGCGCCACTGCACAAAGCCTTCGTTACCATCAATAGCTGTCGATCCTTCAAACACTTCAGGATTGCTGCCATCATTGGTTTTGGTCAATGTGACTGTTCCTTTGGCCGTACCAATAACTACTTGGTTGTCAGTATCTTTATAAGTCGCTTCGACTGCTAATTCAGGTGCACACAGATAGGATATCTGAGTCACATCATTGTTTACGGTAGCAACCGTATCATCTTCTACGTCGCTTACCGGTGCATCTACGACAACATCGCTTGGCTCAGCAGGCTCAGCAGACATTGGTACTGACTGCTCTTCACTGATACCGTCTTCTAAACTTGGGTCTGTTTCTTGTTTTTGTTGACAAGCACTAACCGTCATGGCGCCAGCTAATAAACCCGTTATAACCACAGAGGTACGCAACTGTTTTAATAATTCTAAATTCATAACACTCTCCCAAATAAATATCTTAAACACTATAGCGTGTCCATAAATGCTCGCCTACACTGAATTTGTAAGTAATCACTACAACAACGATAATACAGCCAGTTCAACATAAAAGAAATGCGATTGTAATAAAGTAAATAGCCACGTGCTACTGTTATAAATTTTTCTAGCTTGCTGTGCCTACGCAGACAGAGGCTACAAAAAAACTATACCAGCAGTATCGTAGCGTTTTTAAAGTATTTTAACTATATATATAAAGTATTCAGCATATAAAACACCCAGCATATAAAAAAAGCCCCTATCTATTATAGACAGAGACTTTTTATTAGGGGCTGTATAGAATTCAGCTAAGGAACAGGAGTGAAAGTACTACGCCTTGTAGACTAAACGAGTTTGACACAGCTAATCGTACTTTTTGGGTTTGGTATAACTATATTTTGCCATGACATTGCTTGTACTTAAGACCCGAACCACAAGGGCAAGGTGCGTTACGACTGATGTTCATACCCGCGTATGGGTTTGGCTCATTGGCATTGTTGCCAGCATTAGCACCGCCAGCGCCCGCCATAGCACCTGCTGCTGCCGCACTACCCGCTACATTGCGATTTTGCGCTTGTTCTGCTGCACTACTATCCATATTATCAACGTCATTGTGCTCAAACTGCATTTGCATCTGCGCCGCATTCTCACGCTGCTGCTCTTCCAATGCTTCCAGCTCTTCTTTGGTCGGGATATGCACACGTGATAAATCCTGTACCGTCTCAGATTTAATTGCCCCCAGCATCATTTGAAACAACTCAAACGACTCACGCTTATATTCTTGCTCAGGGTTTTTTTGGGCATAACCACGCAGATGAATGCCTTTACGCAGCTGATCCATTTGGGTTAAATGCTCTTTCCAATGCTTATCTAGACTCTGCAGCATAAAGTGACGCTCAAGCTGAGCGGCATCTTTTTCGCCCATCTGCTCGCGGCGACCATGATAATGATCGAGCGCGGTTTGGATGATTTTGGCACGCAGCCCTTCTTCATCCAAGCGGCGATCTTCATCGAGCCAGTCGTTAATTGGCATCGATATCTTAAATTCTTCCTCAAGCTCGTCTTCTAAGCCATCGACATTCCATTGGTCATCGATAGAACCTGGCGGGATAAACTGGCTAATCATGGCATTATAAACTTCATGATGCATCACTTCGATGGCCTCTAACAAATCCATCTCTGCCAATAAATCATCGCGCTGACCGTAGATAACTTTACGTTGCTCATTGGCCACATCATCATATTTCAATAGATTTTTACGCGCATCAAAATCGCGGCTTTCGACTTTACCTTGGGCGTTTTCAATCGATTTAGAAACCATTTTATGCTCGATGGCTTCGTCTTCTTTGAGGCCCATGGCGCGCATCATATTAACCACGCGATCACCTGCGAAGATACGCATCAAGTCATCTTCGAGTGATAAAAAGAAGCGTGACATACCAGGGTCACCCTGACGACCAGCACGACCACGTAGCTGATTATCAATACGGCGTGACTCATGACGCTCAGAACCAATGATATGTAGACCACCAGCGGCAACGACTTGGTCATGCTTGACTTGCCATTGTGCTTTTAGACGCGCCATCTCATCGGGGCTAACCGCTTCAATATCTTCGATAAACGACTGCCAGTTACCGCCAAGGATAATATCGGTACCACGACCTGCCATGTTGGTGGCGATGGTGACAGATTTTGGGCTACCTGCCTGGGCAATAATGTCGGCTTCGCGCTCATGCTGCTTGGCGTTTAGGACGTTATGCTTGACACCATCTTGATCGAGTAGATAAGACAATTCTTCACTGGCTTCAATCGTCGCCGTACCAACCAGTACTGGTGCGCCTTTGTCCTGAATTTCTTTAATCTCGCGGATGATGCCTTTGTATTTGCCTAACTTGGTTAAGAAAATTTGGTCATCCATATCGATACGCGCAATCGGCTCGTGCGTTGGAATAACGATGACGTCTAAGTCATAGGTTGATTTAAATTCTGCTGCTTCGGTATCCGCCGTACCCGTCATACCAGATAACTTATCATACAGGCGGAAAAAGTTTTGGAAGGTGGTGGTCGCAAGGGTTTGGTTTTCCGCTTGAATCTCGACGTTTTCTTTGGCTTCAACCGCCTGATGCAGGCCTTCTGACCAGCGGCGACCAGGCATGGTACGACCGGTATTTTCATCAACGATGACCACCTCGCCTTCATCGACGATATAGTGGACGTTTTTGACAAACACATGGTGGGCGCGAATAGCTGCTTGGACGTGCGCCAATAGTGGTAAACGACTTGGGCTATATAAGCTTTCGCTTTCACCCAGCTCGCCGACTTCGATTAAGAAGCGCTCAATTTTCTCATAGCCTTTTTCGCTAATCTCAATCTGGCGATTCTTTTCATCGATCCAAAAATCTTCTTCTTCGTTATTCTTATTGGCTTCTTCGTCTTTTGAGCGAATGAGTACGGGAATAATGGTATTAATCAAGGCGTACATACGTGACGAGTCTTCGGCTTGACCCGAGATAATCAATGGCGTACGTGCTTCATCAATTAAGATAGAGTCAATCTCATCGATAATACAGAAGTTTAGCGGACGCTGCTTTTTTTCAGCCAAGCTAAAGACCATGTTATCGCGCAGATAATCAAAGCCGTATTCGTTATTGGTACCGTAAGTGATATCCGCTTGATAAGCGTCGATTTTTTCTTGTGGTGGCTGCTGCGAATAAATAACGCCGACCGTCATACCCAAAAAGCCAAACAATGGGCGATTTAATTCCGCATCACGCGCCGCCAAATAATCGTTGACCGTAACCAAATGCACGCCTTTGCCGCTGATGGCATTGAGGTACATGGCCAAGGTACCCATTAAGGTTTTACCCTCACCGGTTTTCATCTCAGCGATTTTGCCTTCGTGCAAGGTGATACCACCGATGAGCTGCACGTCGTAGTGACGCATGCCATTAACGCGTAACGATGCTTCGCGGCAGACGGCAAACGCTTCTGGTAATAAGGCGTCTAAGCTTTCACCTTGTTGGTGTCTTTCTTTAAATTCTGCGGTTTTTTGTTGTAATTTCTCATCAGACAGGGCTTGTATTTCAGCCTCTTGTGCGTTGATTTTGCTGACCACTTTACGCATACGCTTGAGTTCACGGTCATTTTTAGTGCCAACGACACTGCCTATAATTTTTGATAACATAATTTTTTGACCTATGGAAATATTCGATAATTAGTGCGCATTAGCCAACGCGTCGTCCGTTGCTTTTTCATTGTTTGGCTAGTTACTGTCCAATTTAAGACAGTCCAATAAAATATCGCCCAATTAAGTGTGACGTTATTATATATGGTTATGACGGCGATGGATACAAGGGCAGTTAGTAGATATTTGCCGACGTAAAAAGGCAGCTGGACGTGTTAAAATAGTGCTTATATAGTCGATACCAAATAAAATAGATATCTTATATTATGACGCGCTACTGATGCTAATTTTTCTAGCTTGCTGTGCCTACGCCGACAGAGGCGGCGAAAAATTAGCATCAGTAACACTCGTATCAGTTTTAAAGTAAACCAACTATATATATCTGAAACTCGCTATTTAGCCAAATTTATTTAAGAAAGATAAAAACGATATAAGAGATCCTGCATGTCTGTCAAACCCTCTGCTCACACTGATGATACATTAAAAACTACGTTAAAAAACACTTCGAAAATGACATCAAAGAACAATTCAAAAAACAATTCAAAAAACAATTCAAAAAACAATTCAAGAAACAATTCAAGAAACAATTCAAGAAACAATTCAAGAAACAATTCAAAATCTGTGCCAGTGTCATCTGCACCATTGGTCATAGGCGATGCCGTCTATCATTTAGCAGACCATACGCCAATGATGGTGCAGTATCTGACCATGAAAGCCAACTATCCACAAGCATTATTGCTATATCGGATGGGTGATTTTTATGAGTTATTTTTTGAGGATGCCAAACGAGCGGCGCAGATACTCGATATTACCCTAACCCGCCGTGGCACCGATAAAGCTGGTAACACCATTGCGATGGCTGGCGTGCCGTTCCATGCAGCCGATAGCTATATGGCGCGGCTGATTGTGGCTGGGCAAACCGTGGTTGTTTGTGAGCAAATTGACGATTCAGTTACTAGCAACCCGTCCAATACGCCTAAGATGGGCGATAAGCAGAAAAAAGATAAAAGTAAATCGGCGGCTGGTAGCATCATGCGCCGTGAAGTGGTTAAAACCTTGACCGCCGGAACCATCACTGATGATGCCCTAATTGCGCCCAATCATACGCCGACTGTCGTTGCGATTGATATTGCGCTGCCAAAAGCGAATAGCAAGCAACCGTTACAAGCGGCCATTAGCCAAATGGACTTAGCCGCAGGGACGTTAACGACGCAAACAGTAAACGCTAATAATGACGATATCGAAGACTTGCAAGCTCAAATGCTGACGGTGCTGGCACGCTTTGCGCCAAGTGAATGTATTATTAGTGAAGAACTCGGCGAACAAGTTGGAGAAAATTGGTCGTTGTGGCTACGGCAAAATCTTGACTGCCCTATTATCGAAGTGGCGGCTAATGACTTTCACCGTGAGCATGCCAGCGCAACCCTTTGTCAACAGTTTGAGGTACAACGCCTTGATGGGCTTGGTATTCATGACGTCCCACTTGCCCAATCTAGCTGCGCGGCACTGATACATTATGCACGGCAAACCCAGCAGCGTCATGTACCACAGCTTAACCAGCTCATCGTCGAATATAGCAACGACTATTTGATTATCGATGCTAATAGCCAGCAAAACCTTGAGCTATTTACCCCTGTGAGTGCTAATGGTACGTCCTTAATATCTGTGCTCAATCATTGTCAAACGCCAATGGGAAGACGCTTACTGGTGCAGCAAATGAAGCGCCCACTGCGACAACACACGCGTATCAATATGCGTTTGGAGGCGATAGCCAGTCTTTTAAATCAAGACAATCAAACTGAACAAGCCAACCAAAATTTAGGAAACAGCCCATTAGTTACCAGTTTACGCGAAACCCTAAACGCTATCGGTGATATCGAGCGCATCAGTAGCCGTATCGGGCTGATGAGCGCCAAGCCGCGCGACTTACGTAAACTCGCTGATGGCATTGCCAGTAGTGCACAGCTCACGACTTTACTGACGAATTCAGGTATTAGCCACGAGCAGTCTGGCCTGTTGCCCATGCTTATGCAGCAATTACCTGCCGAGCTGCCTGCGGTACAGTCCGTCGCTGAGCTGATTGAGCGTGCTATTGTTGTAGAGCCACCAGCCCATATCCGCGATGGTGGTATGCTCGCCGCAGGCTTCGATGAAGAATTTGATCGGCTCACTCATCTCCATGACAATATCCAAGTAACATTGGATGAGATGCTAGAGCGTGCGCGTCAAGATAACCAATTACCTAGCCTAAAAGTCGGCTTTAATAAGGTCAGCGGCTTCTATTTTGAATTACCTAAGATGCAAGCAAAGAACGCCCCTGCACACTTTATCAGGCGGCAAACGCTAAAGAGCAGCGAGCGCTTTATCACTGATGATTTAAAAGAAGTCGAGACCGAATATCTAAGCGCGCAGACATTAGCATTGACTCGTGAAAAGCAGCTGTATAATGAACTATTATCCATTTTAAACAGCCATTTGGCCGAGCTACAACAGTTAAGCGCGGCGATTGCCCAAATAGATGTGCTGAGTAATTGGGCACAGCTTGCGACAGTTTATAACTGGCAGCGTCCAGTGATGAGTCATGGCTTAGAAAACGACGGTTTAACCAATAGCGCAAACAACAATACAAACAACCATATAAACAATAACAGCCAAACCAGTATCGATATTAAACAAGGTCGTCATGTGGTGGTCGAAGCGGCGCTAAGTCCAGCCAATACGCAAAACACCGTTAATAGCATTAATCAGAGCAACAGTATTCAACCTGCGAGCCATTTTGTCGCTAATGATTGTCAGCTTGGCAGCAAAGCACATCCTGAAAGGCTGCTTATGATTACCGGCCCTAATATGGGCGGTAAATCAACCTATATGCGCCAAACGGCATTGATTGTTCTGCTTGCCCATTGTGGCAGCTTTGTCCCAGCAGCCAGTGCTTATATTGGTGATATCGACCGCATCTTTACCCGTATTGGCTCGGCGGATGATTTAGCAGGCGGTAAATCAACCTTTATGGTTGAGATGATAGAGACGGCTAATATTCTCAATCAGGCGACCGATAAGTCACTGGTACTGATGGATGAAGTTGGACGCGGCACGGCAACCACTGATGGCTTAGCCATTGCCCATGCTTGCGTCAACAGGCTACTAGAGATTGGCTGCCTGACGTTATTTGCCACCCATTATTTTGAGCTAACGCAATTGGCAAATAATAAACACCAAAGCCACGCCAGTATTCGTAATGTCCATGTCGCTGCCAGTGAGATCGATGGTCAACTACTGCTACTGCATCAAATCAAGGACGGCGCAGCAAGCTCTAGCTTTGGACTCCATGTGGCGAAAATGGCAGGTATCCCGACCCAGGTGCTTAATGATGCCCAGCGTTACTTATTAGATAACTTAAAGGTAGACAACTTAAGCATAGATAACTTAAAGGCTGACAACCTTAAAGCGGATAACGACAAAGTTATTATTGATAACCTTGATGACAAAAATGACTTAGCTAAGTCAGTAACAGATAAAAGCTCGCACGCTTATGCTAACAGATCAGAGATAGCAAGTGATAGAAGCGTGAAGGAAGATCAAAGCACGATGGATATTCCACAGCAAAATCAATTGTTTAGCTTGCAAGATGAGCTGGGTGCAATTGATCCCGATAGCCTAACGCCCAAACAGGCGCACGATTTATTGTATCATCTGAAGAAAATCATTAGTCAGTAAAGGGGTTTGTCAAATCGCCCTAAAAGCGTTAAAATATGCCTTATTCCAAACTATTCTATTTAGCCTTAAGCCAATAACAGGTAGACAGCACTATGACCTTCGTCGTTACAGATAACTGCATCCGTTGCAAATACACTGACTGTGTGGAAGTCTGCCCTGTGGACTGCTTTTATGAAGGGCCAAACTTCCTAGTCATCGATCCTGATGAATGCATCGACTGCGCGCTATGCGAGCCAGAATGTCCCGCCAATGCGATCTTCTCAGAAGATGAAGTACCCAAAGGCCAAGAGCAATTTACCCAATTAAATGAAGAGCTGGCACAAAAGTGGCCAAATATCACCGAGATGAAAGGTCAGTTGCCAGAGGCTGAAAAGTGGGATGGTGTGGAAGGTAAGATTCAGTATTTAGAGAAGTAGTTATTTTTTAGGCAGCAATTACTTATATAGTATTTGCTTATGCTTTCTAATTTAAGGCTGTGGCTTTTGCTACGGCCTTTTTTATATCACTTAGCTGGGCAAAATGCCCAGCCTACCTCAACTACCTAGCCTTTTTCGTGTCTCAGCATTACGCTGAATGGTTCGTAGGCTGCGGCTTTAGCCCAGCATTGAACGATCTACGCAAATTCGCTGGGCTAAAGCCACAGCCTACCTACATCTATAACCTCGCCTACACACTGAACCCACTATGAGCAACTACATTCGTGATAAAACTAAAGGTGGCTGCTATTTCTTAACCTTTAATTTAGCCAATCGACACTCTCAATTACTCTTGACCCATATTGATAAATTTCGTGACGCCTATGCTAAAACAATTCAACATCATCACTTTGATTTAGACGCAATGGTTGTGCTTCCCGATCATGTGCATATGCTCATTACTTTAGCGTTAGACTCTGATGATTACGCTGTCATAGTGGCGAGTATCAAAAGCCAATTCTCTAGACAATTCAATAAAACCGAAGCCATTACTGCCTCACGACAAGCAAAAAGAGAACGTGGGATTTGGCAACGACGATTTTGGGAACATCGTATTCGCAATGAAATCGACTATCAAAACCATATGGATTATATTCACTATAATCCTGTCAAACATGGCTACGTCACCACTCCTCAAGATTGGCAATATTCTACGTTGCACAAGTTGATTAAAAAAGGCGTGTATCCCGATGATTGGGGAACGGATGTGAATAATAAAGGTGTCAACATTCGATATGATAGGTAGCAGGTAGGACATGTTTGGTAGGCTGCGGCTTTAGCCCAGCATTATGATATTGCAAAGTTTGGCGCTGGGCTAAAGCCCAGCCTACGCTTGCTTTCCCTGCCTACACTTGCTATAACAATTTTTATTTTCTTTAAACACAAAAAATCCAAACATAACGTTTGGATTTTTTGGTAGCAAGTAGCGAATTGAGATTGTGAGTTGGCTAAAGCCTAGCCTAAAATTACTTATACTTAGTCAAGCTTAGCACCTTTCTTGCATTCCTTTTCAGTAGCTGCAGCATCGGCAGTTGTAGCCTTGCCAGTTTTCGCATCTGTAGCAGTAAAGGTTGCTCCACCGGCAGCAGTAAGCGTAGCTGTTATGAGACACCCTTTATTAGCTGCATATAATATTACATCCGTCTGTTCAGCCACATCCTTGGTTTTATAAACTTTAGTTTGCGAATCTACAGTTATGTCAGAAGGGGTTGCAGCTGTGGCCAGCTCAGGATCAGACTTAGGCTCAACAGTAGAACCATTTAATGACTCACAGCCAATACCTGTTTGGATACAGGCTTGCGCTTTTGGCACATAGTTATTTACCGCGCCCATAGCGGCGGCACCATACGCTGTAGACACATATGAACGATAGGCAGGAACAGCGACTGCCGCTAAAATACCAATAATAGCAACAACGATCATTAGTTCGATTAGGGTAAAACCTTTTTGAGTGTTCATAAGAACTCCTTTAGAGGGATAAAAATAACGGATATTCGCTCGCGCTATCTTTTGTTATTTAATGTATTGGTCTTTCATGCCCTAGTAGATGCATATAGCGTGCCAATATTATTAGTCACAGTAGCTATATATGCTAAGTGCTCAATTCTTATCGCTATTTATCGATATTTTCGTGCAGATACTTACCATACTGCTATCTACTGACACTAATTGTTACGCTAAGCATACCTAAAAGTGTCAGTTTATGTCAATGGCCGCTACTTTGGCTCACGATAACTGACAATAATTGTCACAAAAAAGCAGCCGTACTGACTATTTCCATTCATCTCCTGTACCACAGGTTGTGCCCCGACATTTTTGCCCAGCACTAGATAAGGTGAGCGTGCCATCACCCGCCATACGTTGATTTGAGACTGGTGTGGCTATAATCGTCCAGTCACGGCCTCCTAATGTATCCGTACTTGTAGTCCAGTCTGTCTCTCCCCATGACCCTGTACCTATCGTCACTGTATATAGCGCAGATCCCGAAACAGGGAAATTTGTGCTACCATCAGTAGCAACAGTAGATGAGAATATAGAGGAAAGTGGCACTCTATCATAGCGCCTATAGTTTATCTTATTAGCCTCGATACGGCTGGCTATCTGCTGCATCTCACTCATCATATCCGCGCGATTAGTACGCTCGATGTAACCTTGATAGCTGGGATAGGCGATAGCCGCTAAGATACCGACGATGGCCACGACGATCATCAGCTCTATCAGCGTAAAGCCTGCTTGCTGCATTGTCTGAGTAGATGGACGTCGATCTAGGGTGATCTTTTTTGTCTCTACTGACAACGTTACCATATCGTTGCTCCTGTACAATCAGCTTCTGTGATATCAAAAGTACTACTACTTGCACAACGCAAGCCTTGGCTTGAGAGCAAAAAGCTATCGGCTCCTACCATATCGACGGGCGTTGCCATCATGATCCAGTTGTTAGCGCGCCCGCTGCCTTCGTGTAGAGTACTGAAAGTTGCTGAGGGTGGATTGCCTATTAGATGACCTAACGTGATAGTGTAGCGCGGATTGGTCGCTGGCTGATTGATCGCGCCTGTAGCGTCGGCGATATTATCTGACTGAGGTTTAAAACCTTTATAGGTCAGTGCTTTTGCTCGCCATTGCTCAAGCTCGTTACTCAGTGCTAGCATCTTGCGCTGTACGTCTGCTTCCGCATTGCGAACGACAAGAGCGCGATAGCTTGGTAGCGCAATCGCTGCTAAGATAGCGACGATTGCGACTGTGACCATCAGCTCTATTAACGTAAACCCCATCTGCCGAGTGATAGAGCTGTTCGCTTTTATACACATATCAATGTTCCAACCAGCCTAATGGGTTGAGACGTTTGTCGGTATTGATACCACTCTCCACACCGCAATTTGGCCCGACACATTCCTTGAATATATCATTCCCATCTTTATCCTTATTGTCATTACAATCGCCACTTGGGCAAATGAGATCAGGCTCACACTCATCGCCCTCACAGCGATTGACGAGACTTGAAAATACAGACGTATTATTATATTGACTGATAATGTTGTCCACAATACCTGATCCTGCAACGAAAGTTGAGCGTGGTGTATCTGCATCTTCTGAGCAGCTACCATAAGGCAGACACGTGCGCTCGCGCTGGGTTGAGCCTATGACACCCGCACTACAGGATTGGATATCCTGCCCTTCGTCAGGGTTGTACGTCGAGGATATCAATATGCCAGCAATAGCATCCGGCTCGTTAAACATCTTGAGCTTGTATTTGCTACCTGTTACCTCGCCCTCATCCCAGTAAGTAAAGGGCATATACCAGCCTTGTACTTTATTGTTAATCATGTTTTGTCTGATGCCGTCTGTACCTCTATCTGATTCAGTAAAGGTCAGCGGTTGGAGCTTATTATTTGTTGCGTCATCCTCAAAATCGCCAACCTCAATGACTGGAGTACGTAAGCTAATCGTAGAGGCTGCATCACTACTATAGTCAAACAAATCTCTGCGGCTGATGTCTTTGTCTATGATGGTATATAGCGCATCCGGCGTCTCTCTCTCGGCTGATACTGGATTGCTGCGATCGCCTGTCCCTACCGTTATCATCGCTTGTACGCCTGAGTAAGTGCCGGTACTATCAGCAGCATAGTTATAGTCGTATTTGCCATTATAAAACGTGATAAGGGGACGCTCATAAATACGTGGGGGCGCATCAGCATCAGCATCATTGCCACTTGCTTGATCGCTAACGTCTAGCACCTTTACCACTCGGTCTACTTTAAAGGTATCCGTATCTTTATTGTTATTAATATCAGCACGCCATACTTGCCCGCCTAAGTCAGCAAAGTAGATATGATCGGTCAGACCATCGTAGTTACGGTCTATCGCTCTGACTTGAGTGACGATGCTGTGTTTG